>JBCBZW010000080.1 GCA_039815145.1 Pseudomonadota bacterium | reverse complement strand
GGTGAGACGCGACGTGTGCGAGTGGCTGTAGAACTCGCCCCAGCGCCGATGGCCGACGGGGAGGCGCTCTCGGCCGCGGATCTGGCGTCCCTGGGTGCCCGTTGGGTGGACGGGGAAGGAGGATTGATCGATCTGCCGGGCGAATCGCTCGAAGCCTTCGCCCGCGTGGAGGCGGTGCGCCGGCTGCAATTCGTCGCTGTGGTGGCGAGCGCCGAAGACCTCCCCAGCTAACTCGCCTTGCGGTAGTTGCGCTTGCCCGGCACGTACATGGCCACCCGCGGCACGGCCGTGGTGTAGGCGAACACGTCGTTCACCTTGCCGCTCGAAGATGCCGCCTCCAGCGCCTGACAAATCCGTTCGGCCGAGATGCGGTCGGTGATGCAGCGCAGGTGAGCGTACTCGCGACTCACCCGGGCAGGGCTCGCCGCTGACACGCGCTCTTCTTGCGGTTCGGCGATGCGCGAGAAGTGCATGCTGAGTCCGGGCGCGCCGGCGTTGAGCATCACCGCCATCAGCTCGTCCATGTCGTCACGACGCACGATGGTGTTCAGGGAAAGCTGGTTGTCGACGCTGCGCCGTGGGGCGTTGATCTTCATGCCCGCGCCACGCCCGCCTGCGCCTACGTCGAAGACCGATTGATCGCGCCAGTGGGAGTGTCCCTGCAGGTGATCGATGGCGTTGATGATCTGCTGCATGTTCGCCGCATGATGGTGGTGGGAGATCAGGCCGGGCAGGTTGAACATGCCCTTGTCGACCTCCATCGAATACATGATGCCGCGAGCGGGGAGGTGGAACTCCCCAACGCTGGCCATTCGATCGAAGATCTCCTCGGCATCCTCCTCATCGGCGATCACCATCAGCACTTCCTTCTCATGCTCCTTGGTGATCCGTAACCAACCGAGGCGGTCGCGAAGGCCACGTCCCTCCACGTAGTGCACGATCGGGCCATGCGCGCCGCCTTCGATGGCGGCACGGCCGACCCGTTCGCTGTACTGGTGGGCCACCACGCAACTCAGCAGACGAAGGTTGTGGCGCAGGCTGTCGGACGGATGCTCGGTGTCGGTACCCCCAGTGGTGTAGTCATCCCCCGGGCAGGCGAAGCCACTGCCGCGCAAGGCCGCTTCGCAGCGCACGGCGAACACCGCGCCGGTGGCCTGCATGTGCAGCCGTCCCTCGGTGACGATGGTGGCGAGCACGGCGTCGACGTCGCTCTGCGGTACGACCAGTTGCAACATCACCTTGGCGGGGCTGATCGGCGGCAGCCAGCGCGCGTACCACCGGTCGCGCACCGTGGTGCCGCGGGCTTTCCACACCAACATGGCGCGGTGGGCCTGGGCGTGAAGCACCTCGATGACGTGTTCGGCTACCGTGCTCGGCAGGACGGCAGTGACCACGGACAGCTCGTGCTGTTGGCTAAACATCAGCCCGATACCTCCACAGCGGCTATGACCGCCTCTTCTTCGAAACTCTCGGCGGCCCGCTGCCTGGAGAGTGCTTGCTGTTCCTGGTAGTGCGTGTACAAGCCCACGGTCAACACCGTGAGGATCGGGCCGACCGAGGCCAGCGCCAACACGCCGAAGCCGTCGGAGACGCCGGGCACGCTGCCCCCGATGCCAAGGCCCATCGCCAGCACCAGGGGCACGGTGATCGGGCCGGTGGTCACGCCGGCGCTGTCCCACCCGAAGTTGACGAAGCTATGAGGTGAGAGCCAGGTGAGGACCAGGACCACCGAGTAGGCGGGCAGGAGTAACCACACGAGCGGCAGGCCGTAGGCGAGCTTGACCACCCCGGCCGCGATGCCGAGGCCGACTCCGACCGCCACGCTCTGCATCAACAGGCGCTTGCGAAACGCGCCCACGGTGATGCGCTCCACCGTGTCGCCCAGGGCGTTGAGGGCAGGCTCTGCCAGGGTGGCGCCGTAGCCGAGGAAAAACCCAAAGGCAACGGCGATCATCTTGCCGAAGGCAGGCGAATCGAACATGGCGAGCTCGGCGTGATCGAGGCCCCAGGGCACGATGGTGGCGAAGGTGAGGGGCACGTTGCCGCCGAGCTGCGCGCCTAGGGGAGTGAGCCCGAGGGTGATGCCAAGGCCGAACAGCATCATGCCGAAGAGCGCGAAGCTGACCCCGATGGCCACGTCGTTGCCCTCGGCCAGGCGTTGGCGTAAGACCAGACGCAAGACGATGTAGAGGAACAGGCAGAGCGGGACGATCGCGCGCAGGGCATCCAGGGCGGCGCCCCACACGCGCTGGGCGATCGACACCTCGTTGTCCCAGTGCTGGTCCGTGACCAGGGAGAGGGGACGTTGGTGAAGCTTGCGAATGACGATGTCGGAGCCGGACAACACCATGCGGCCGTCCTCCAGGGTCACGTCGCCGCCCTCGAAGCCGAGCAGATAGCCTCGGGGCAGCTCGCCGCTGGCGGCGTAGCGGGCGAACTCTTCGCTGCTGATCGGGTCTTCGCGAACCTTCAGCAGGCGCTCATCCTGGTCGGTCGTGGTGCTGAGTGCGGCAACCGTGTCGCCCGTGTAGTAGCGGCCGCCGTAGTAGTCGTCGAGCACGAAGTGCAGCAAGCCAAGCAACATCACGGCGAGGATTGGAAACAGGGAGGCGAGGGTGACGATGCCAAAGCCCGAGTGGCCACCGCTGCCGCTGCCGCTGGAGACGACGCGACACACACCGATGCCGAGCGCCAACACCAGCGGCACGGTGACGGGGCCCGTGGTGACCGCGCCGCAGTCCCACGCCAGCGCCAACACGTCGCTCAGCACGGGGTTTCGCGAGTAGAGCCAGGTGAGCACGAGCAGCAGGCCAGCGATCGGCATCGCGAGGTACTTGAGGGGCCAGGCGAAGAAGAAGCGCAGGACGCCGAGGGCAACCGCAACCCCCACGCCAACGCCCACCGCGAGTACCAACTGACCGGCGAAGTCGTTGAGCAAGCTGTACAGCAGGGGGGCTTCGTTGGCCTTGACACCGGCGCCGGCCGCCTTGAGCACGGCGATCGCCGGCTCCGCGAAGGTGGCGCCCACACCGAGCACGAATGCCAGGGCGAGGATGACCAGCATGGGGCTGCGCCGTGGCAGGTAACTGCCGAACACTTCGCCAAGGGGCATCAAACCGAGGCGCAAGCCCTCCATGAAGAACATCAACCCGGCGCACACCACGAGCAGGCCGATCCCGATCATCGCGGCGTAGACCAGGGGCAGGTGCAGCACGAACCACTGGAAGGCGATCAGGTACGCGACGATGAACCAGATCCCGGACAGCTGGTTGAGAAAATTTCGCCGCAAATAGGGGAGTAGTACGCGGAGGCTGTCGCGAAAGCCCAAATGGAATCGATCGCTGGAGGGTTCGTGTCTCACAGGTAAGGCTGCCGGTCGAAGGTGTACCCGATCT
The DNA here is from genome assembly GCA_039815145.1 of Pseudomonadota bacterium. Classification (NCBI taxonomy): domain Bacteria; kingdom Pseudomonadati; phylum Pseudomonadota; species Pseudomonadota bacterium. Next base: position 19,115 of record JBCBZW010000080.1, on the reverse strand, counting down.
ATCGGCGCCAGCGTCAGAAACTTGACCGGACAATCACTCCAGGGAACGGGTCATGAAGAGGTAGGGCGGATCCCCGTAGGCAAATCCCTCGCGCTCGTAGAGGCGGCGGGCGGGGTTGTTCTCGAGCACCTCGAGGGTGACGCGGCAAGCCCCCATACGGCGGGCGCGGGCCGCCACGCCGTCGAGCAGCGCCTTGCCGACACCGCGGCCGCGGGCCTGCGGCATCACCGCCAGGTCGTGCACGTTGATCAGGGGCCTGGCCTTGAAGGTGGCGTAGCCGATGAAGCAGTTCGCGACGCCGAGCGGCGTCTCCCCCTCGTAGGCGAGCAAGCTCCTGGCGCCGGGGGTGGCCCGAAGGCCTGCTACCATCTCGCGTTGCACGGGTTCAGGCAGAGGCGCCGAGCCTCCCATGTCGTCCTGGGCGTAGGCGTTGGTGATTTCCACGATGTGCTGGGAGTGGAGCGGATTGTCGTAGTCGGCATCGACGATGGTGATGCTCATGGGCTTTCCGTTGCAGAGCGTGTGGTGGTGTGCGACTGGACCCACCAGGTCCAGCGATAAAGTAGGGCGCCAGCCTGCACGGCGAGCAGCAGCACCATCGGGATGGCGCCGGACACGGCAAACGCGCGCACCACCGACTGACCGCCGGCGGAGAGGATCGCGGCCCCCGATAGCACGGCGATCACCAGGCCCCAGAACAAGCGCTCGGCCAACGGTGGATCCTCCATCGTGCCACGCGAGAACATCCCAAGGACGTAGGCGCCGCTATCAGCGCTGGTAAGCAGAAACGTAAATACTAGCAGCAGCGTCAGGCTCTGGGTCAATTTCGTCAGGGGCAGATGCTCGAGCACGGCGTAGGTGGCGGCGGGCGCCGTCGCGAAGTCGGAGACGCCGAGGTCGACGCCCTCGGCTGCCAGGTGCAACGCGGTGCCTCCTAGCAGCGAGAACCAGATCAACGTCACTAGCGTGGGGACCAGCAATACGCCGAGCACCAGGGTGCGCAGGCGACGGCCGTAGCTGATGCGAGCGATGAAGGTGCCGATAAAGGGTGTCCAGGCGATCCACCACAGCAGCGTGGTGAGGCTCCAATCGCGGGTCCACTGGCGCGCTTCCCCCTCGGCGCGAAGCTGCGTCGAAAGCGATAGCAATTCACTTAGGTAGGCGCTAGCGCTCTCGCCCAGGGCGGTCAGGATCTGCGCCGTGGGCCCGGCGAACAAGAAGTACAGGGCGAGCACGAGGGCCAGTCCCATGTTCACGTTGGACAGGAACGCGATGCCCCGTCGCAGTCCCGCGACCACGGAGGTGAGGTAGGCCGCGGTCAGGAGTACCAGCAGTACGCTCTGCGACAGGGGCGAGTTCGGCAAGCTCCCGCCGCTCACCCGAGCGACGCCGGCACCCATCTGCAGGGCGCCGGCGGAGACACTCGCCACTACGCCCACGAGCACGGCGATCAGGGCGATCCAGTCGACCGTTCGCCGCAGTTTCCCGGAGGCGGGCACGAGGGGGCTCGAGGGCAGGGGGGCATGCCCGCGTCCGGCGAAGGCCGCGATGGCGAGCGCCGCCACCGCGTAGACTGCCCAAGCGTGCAGGGACCAGTGGAACTGGGTCAGCGCGAGCGCCAGGCGGCGGGCGTCGTCCGAGGCGGGTGCGGGGCCGCCCGGCGGCGGGTTGAGGAAGTGGATGAGCGGCTCGGCAGCCCCCCAGAACACGAGGCCCGCCCCCATGCCCGCCGCGAAGAGCATGGAGAGCCAGGTGACCAGGCGAAACTCCGGCGTGGCCGTGGTCCCACCGATGCGGTGTCGGCCGATTGGCAGCAGCACCACCACGGCGCAGACCAGCACCGCTCCGCTCGCGACGAGCAGCGTGAGCCAGTCGAAGTGGCGCAAAAACGCCCCGGCGAGTCCTTGTACGCGCGCCCCCGTCTCGCCGGGGAAGGCGATGGCGAGCAGGGCGACGGCGGCGATGACCCCGTGGGGCAGGTAGCGGCGTGCAGCGTCGGCGTTCATGGGGCCACAGTGTAGTGGCCTCTCGGCTGGGTTGGCAGGGCGGCGCTGCCGGGGTCGGGCCAGCGGCGAGCTGGCCCGGCAGCGGTCCGGTAGTGGCTAGGCGGGAACCCGTGCTGCACCGATCGGGTCGATCGGGCCACCGAGCGTGCCGTTCTTCCCCACCTCGCGACCGGTCTCGAGATGATCGCCGAGTCCCACGATCAGCTGATCGAGTAGCTTGGCGAAGCGACGCCTTATCAAGGGGCTCATGAGCGACATGGGAAATGGGAAGTCGAACTGGGCGACGAAGCGCAGGGTGGTGACCCGGGCGTCCACTGGCGTTGCCGATATCTCGACCTGAGCGTGGCGGGCGGGCATGCCTGCGAGTACCTGCACTACCCAACGCCCCTCATCGCTTTCGATCAAGCGCTCGTGGAACGACTGGCCGTCGTAGGTGTGGCACATGCGCTCGGCGCCAGTGCCGCATTCGCGGCCACGAACGGCCTCAGAATGGCGTACGCCCGGGTGGAACAGGTCCGGAGTGCCCGATCGCACCATGGTCAGCAGCGCTTGGGGATCGCGAATGGGGCGCACGCGGGCGGTGGTGCCGTCCTCCAGGGTGACGTCCTCGAGGTCGAATCCCTCGTCTTCGTAGGCGATCACCAGGTGTTGGATCGCGTTGCGCGGCAGCTGACGCTTCGCCGCGCGCGCGAATTCCTGGGCCCGCATCACGATGTGCTCGACGTCGCGGAATCGCTGCGTGAAGGAGGTCAACCACTGCTGCAAGCCGGGCTTGAGCACGATGTCGTAGTCGGCGAGTGCGCCTCGACGTTCCAGCTGACGCAAGCGGGTATCCAGCTCGCGGAAACGCGCCTCCTGCTCGGCGATCAACGCTTGCGCTTGCTCGCGCTGATGCTGGAGCAGCTCCCGGAGCTCCTCGATGTCGGTGGGTTCGCGGAGTGCGGCGGCGATCTGCTCCAGCGTCAAGCCGAGGCGCTTGAGGGCGAGGATCTCATTGAGCCGCTGCAACTGGGCTGCCGTGTAGTAGCGGTAGCCACTGCTCGCGTCGACGTGGGCGGGGGAGAGGAGGCCGATCTCGTCGTAGAAGCGCAGCTGGCGCACGGAGACCCGGGCGAGGTGAGAGAACTGACCGATCCTGAACACAGCATGCTTCCTTCTGGTGTAACAGCCGCAAGCTGCACCCTCTCGTGGCGTGAGGGTCAAGCCTATCGTCCGGGCTGCCAACCAGTCGCGCAAATCCGCGTGCGAAGCTGCGCCCTCGCGCCCGCTACGCGACGGGGCGAGGTGTTACGTTCACCGCATGCGCGTAGGCGAACACAAGCCCATCCTGTGAGTGAGGAGACCTGGGTCACATTGCCGGGTGGCGAAGTCGACTTCGCCTCCTGGGCCGTGCGCTCGCTCTTCCGCGCTACGCGCGATCAGCTGCAGCCCTCAGCCTGGCAGGCCGAGACGGTGCAGACCAGCGACCAGGCGCGCTTGGAGCAGCAATTGGTCGACTGCCAATGGGAGCTGGCGCTGCAGCACGAACTCCTCGACGGCAACCCGATGTTGTGCGAATCGCTCATTCGTCGCGGCGCCTCGCCGTCGCGGGACATGGAGCCCGTGGTGGCCTACGTGCGCTCGCAGGCCGGGCGGGCCTTCGTCCGTGAGCAGTTCCTGGGCTGCCTGGCTATCCTTGCGCGCGACGCGGCGGACACGCTGGCGCAGGTGCCGCCCGAACCAGATGTGGACGGCGTGCTGCCGACCCTCGCCGAACGGGTGGCAGAGGCCCTCAACGCCCGCCTCGCGCGCCATGGGGACGCGTTGCGCCGGATCCTTGGCCTGGCTCACACTGACACGGGCGCGTTGATCGGCGACGGCACGGTCTATCAGCTCCTCGAGCGCTGTGAGGGAAGCACGGCCGCATGAGGGACTCCGCCGCCGACTAGCGCTTGGGTTTGCAGCCCTCTAGGAACACACGCGAGAAGGAACTTCGCCATGCCCCCACCCCGACGCCCCTCGCGGCGCGCAGTCTCCACTGCACTTCTCCTGCCCATCCTCCTCTGCCCGCTAGCGTTGCTGGCCGACGTCGACGTGACCGTGCTGCAGAAGCTCACCGCAGCGGATGCCCAGGCGGGCGATGAGTTCGGTTTCTCCGTCTGGACGGACGGCCAGCGGATCGCGGTGGGCGCCCTCGAGGATGATGACAACGGCCAGGCCTCCGGGTCCGTCTACGTGTTCGAGTTCGACGGCGCGGCGTGGCAGCAGACCCAGAAGTTGCTTGCGCCCGACGGAGAAGCTGGCGATCAATTCGGTCAGGTAAGGGTCCTTGGGGACCTAATCGCCGTCGGCGCACGGCGCGACGATCTCCCGGGCGCCCCGAACGGCGGTAGCGTCTCCTTGTTCGCCTACGACGAGTCGGAGGCCACCTGGCAGTTCCAACAGCAGCTCATCGCCAGCGGCGCCAGCGCCGCGGACGCGTGCACCATCAGCGATCTGGACGCCGATCGCTTGCTGATGCCCTGTACGCGAGACGATCCCGCGGGCCTTGCCGATGCGGGCGGTCTATTCGTGTTCGAGCGCCATGGCGAGAGCTGGGTGGAGCAGGCCCAGGTCGTACCGTTCGCTGCAGCCCCCGGCGATAACTTCGGCGGCGGGGCCTTCGATGGGCAAAATCCCGGTGCGTCGCGCCTGGTCGGGGGCAGCCGCCGCGCCGACGGGGCGGGCACGGATGCCGGCGGCTTGTGGGTGTTCGAGCAGAGCAGTGAGGATCCCAGCGCCTGGCTCGAACTCGGCCAGCTCGTGCCGGCGGATCTGCAGCCCGGTGACGAGTACGCGGCCCGCGGGGCCTTCTCCGGCGACCTGCTCGCCGTCAGCGCACCGGAGGTAGACGACATCGCTCCGGGCGCCGGCGCGGTCTATCTGTTCGCTCGCGACGACGACGCGCCCGTGGGATGGCGGGAAACCGCCAAGCTCCTCAGCACTGACACCGTCGCCGGCGACAATCTCGGCCGAGGCCTCACCTGGCTCGCTCCCGATCTCCTGATCGCGGGGGCGCCCGACGACGGCACCCGCGGTCCCCTCGGCGGCGCGCTCTACGTCTTCCGTCGCGACGAGTGCGCCGATGGGGCCTGGGGCCAGGCCGCGAAGTTCAGTCCCGAGGACGTGGCGGTGGGGGATCTGTTCGGACGCCAGATGTCCGCCTCGCCCGACGGTGTGCTCGCCGTGAGCGCCTGGAGCCACGACGCGGCAGCCGACGATGCGGGAGCCGTCTACGTGCTCGAGGTGAGCGATCCCCTCGATTCCGACGGCGACGGCGTGCTCGATGATCGGGACAACTGCACCCAGGCCGCGAATACCGACCAGCGCGATAGCAACGGCGATGGCTACGGTAACGTCTGCGACGCGGACCTCGACGACAGCGGTCGCGTGACCATCGCCGACTTGCGCTTGCTGGTGGAGCGCCTGTTCACAGATGACGCGGATGCCGATCTGAACGGCGACGGCACGGTGACCGTGGCCGATTTCACCCTGGCCCGCGAGCAGGTCTTTCAGGTACCGGGCCCGAGCGGACCGGTGCGTTGCTTCGGTACTCCCGTGCGCCTGAGCGAAGGCTGAGCCGGCCGTGCTGGGCAGCGAACGCATGAAGGCGCTATGTCGCACCATGCGGGCGGCGACGGAGCAGGTGCAGTGGGGGGACGCCGTGGTGTTCAAGGTCGGCGGCAAGATGTTCGCCGTCACCAGGCTCGCCGAGGATTCCCGCTACTCGTTCAAGGTGGACCCGGATCGTTTCCTCGAACTCACCGGCGTGCCTGGGATCGCGCCCGCGCCATATCTGGCCCGAGCGAAGTGGGTGCAGGTGGATCCGGCCAGCTGTCCACTACCCGCGCAAGACCTGGAAGCACTGCTGCGCCATTCCTACGCGCTGGTGGTCGCCAAGCTGACGAAGAAACTGCAGCGGGAAATCGAACAACAGAACGAAGGAGGGGGCGACGAACAAGGTCGTCGCCCCCTAGATTCCTAAGCCAGGCCTTAGGCGTTGTCGTCGTCGCCCGTGCGCTCCTCGATGCGCTCGCCGCGACGATCGAGGCGCTCATCGGCACGGTCGCCGCGGGTCTCGCGACGATCCTCGATGCGATCGCCCTTGCGGTCTGCACGCTCTTCGATGCGGTCGCCCTTCTTATCCAGCGCTTCGGCCATGTTGTTTCGGCCAGCGGCTTCGGCGCGCTCGCTCTTGCCATCGAGCTTCGCGTTAGCGCGCTCACCACGCTGGTCGAGGCGCTCGTCCTTGCGCTCACCGGAGTTGTCCAGACGCTCCTCGCGACGATCGCCCTTGCGGTCGAGGCGCTCGGCGGCGCGCTCGCCACGCTCAGCCTTATCCCCGCTGTGGTTATCGGCCAGCGCGCTGGTGCTGGTGCCGAGAATCAGCGCCGCCATAAGCGGCAAGGTGATGATCAGCTTGTTCATAATGTGGTTCCTTCCCTTGTTACGTGGTCAACGCTGCGAGCAGCCCGCGCTGTGCGCTGGGGAGGGCAGTGCAGCCTAGGTTCCGTCCTGCCAAACAACGCGTCGCGCGCCGTGACGTTGACCTTTGACCGGCGGAAACTTCACGGTTTCTCCGATGATGTAAATCACTGTGAACTCTGCCCCTGTGACGTGCATCACGGGGTGCGGCGGACCACGTGAGCGGAGCAGCACGAAGGCGTCACAGAATGGCGGGCTTGGGCGGGATCCAGCGTCCGCCAGGGTGCGACAAGTGACCTGTGCCGTGGCCCGCAAATGCGCACTCTCGTACCGTTTGACTCTTACCCCCACGTGCCGCCAGGATGTCGCCGATCCGTGTCTCGCACTGCTGACCGACGCTCTCGCTCCCTAGCCGCTGGCTTGCGGTTGCGCGTCGCGGTGACGATCGTGGCCGTGGTGGTGCTCGTGCAAGCGACCAACCTGCTGGTGTTGGTGAGCGGTGACCTCAGCGCTCTCGAGCCGACGATCACGGGCGGTGAGAATGGCTTCCAGACCACCCTGAATCTGCCGCGGGCCTTCTTCCTGGGAGCGCTTGCAGGGCTCCTCGCATGCGTGCTGGCCGTGCAGTTGCTGGCCCGATCCATTACCCGCCCCCTTCGGGCGCTCACTCGCAGTGCCTTGCGCCTGCAGCGCGGTGAGTACCGCACGCCGATCCGTTCGACCCGCCGTGACGAACTCGGCGCCCTGGCGCGCACCCTCGATGCTATGCGCACCGCGATCCTCAAGCGCGAGAGCGAGGTGCTGCGCTTGGCGTACAGCGATGCCCTCACCGGGCTCGCCAACCGCTCACGCTTCCAGGCTCGATTGGATGGCTTGCTGCACGAGGAGGAGGAGGGGGGTGCCAAGACGCCTCGGGCTGTGCTCAGCATGGATCTCGACAGGTTCAAGAACATCAACGATACGCTCGGGCACGAGGTGGGGGACTACGTACTGAAGCAGGTGGCGGATCGCTTGCGGTCCGTGCTGAGCGATCGAGACGTGCTGGCCCGATTGGGCGGGGACGAATTCGCCATTCTGCTCCACGACGGCCGCGCCGAGCGTGCGCTGGCGCTGGCGCGGGAGGTGAGTGGCCTGCTGCGCAAGCCCTTCTGGTACGACAGCCAATCCCTCGATGTGGGGGTGAGCATCGGCGTCGCGCGAGCGCCGGAGCATGGCAGGGATGCGCTCAGCCTGCTGCGCAATGCCGAGCAGGCGATGTACGCCTCGAAGCGCGATCACGTCATGGTGGTGGAGTACTCGCCGGTCGCCGATCGACAGCAGTCCCAGCTCTCCCTCCTCTCAGACCTGCAGGTGGCGATGGAGCAGGGGCAGCTCACGCTCTTCTTCCAACCGAAGGTATCCGTTCGTAGCGAATCGGTACGCTCGGTGGAGGCGCTGATTCGCTGGATCCACCCCGAGCGCGGCCTGATCCCACCCGATGCGTTCATTCCCTTCGCGGAGCAGACGGGCTTCATCAAGGAGCTGACCCTGTGGGCGATCGAAGCTGGCCTCAAGCAGTGCGCTGAATGGCGTGCCGGTGGGCTGGCGCTGCGGGTGGCGGTCAACGTCTCCACACGTGATCTGCTCAGCGAGCATCTGCCCAGCCAGGTGGGCGAGTTGCTACGCGAGTATCGCTTGCCGCCGCGCGCGCTGTGCCTGGAGATCACCGAGAGCGGCTTCATGAGCGAGCCGCAGCGCGCGCTGAAGGTGCTGGAGGACTTGGCGGCGCTGGGCGTGAAGCTCGCCATCGATGACTACGGCACCGGCTACTCCTCTCTGGCCTACCTGATGCAGCTCCCGGTGCACGAGCTGAAGATCGATCGGGCCTTTGTGAGTGACATCGGCAAGGATCCGCGCCTGGCCACGATCGTGCGTTCGACCGTGGACCTCGGGCACAACCTCGGCCTCTCGGTGGTGGCCGAAGGCGTGGAGGACGAGGAGGCGTGGCAGTGTCTGTGCGAGTACGGCTGCGACGTGGCGCAGGGCTACTACTTCGCCCCGCCCATGCCTGCCAACGAACTCACGCCGTGGATCCTCGCCCGCGCCGCACAGGCCCCGGCTGTGGGTGCAGCCAGACCGACGGCGCCTCGCGACACGCAGGCCAGAGGAGGGTCCAGGCGCATTCGCCGCGCCGGCTAGATCTCCGCCCTCGCGAGCGGCGCCACGAACACCACATCGCCGGTTGGCTGGCCGGTGGGTGATCCCCCCGGCGGCTCAGTGCTGACCGCCAGGTTCGCCGAGCGAGCCAAGGCGTCCAGGGCCACCGCGCTCACCTGCGTGCGCAGCGCACCGAAGGTCGGCAACAGGCCCAGGGAAACGGGAACGCCGTCGTCCGGCAACATCCATAGCTCGTAGACGCGATCGTCCAGGGGCGTTGGCGCCGAGTTGACCCGCACCCGCAACTGCGCTGGATCGTCGTAGACCTGCACCAGCCAGACGTCCGCCCCGTCGGCGTTGGCGATCACCGACACGTAGGCCGGTGCGCGTTCGAGCACCTCGCTCGGGGGCTGCACCTGCTGCGCCACGAACCAGGTGCCGCTCACCAGGAGCAGCGCTGCGATCCCGGCGGCGAGCGCCGTGAAGGCTGATGGCCGCGCGGGCTTGGGCCGTTGGCGTTGACGCCGCGACGCCAACTCGTCATTTGGCGCGTGTCCCAAGCGATCGACGATGCGATGCCAAACGCGCGCGGGAGGTGCTGGCGTCTCACCCGCCGGGGGATCCAGGGCTTCCAAGCGGCGCTCCCAGTCGACGACCTGGGCCATTACGTCCGCGCGTTCGCGCATGAGGCGTTCGAAGCGCTGGCGGGCGCGTCCACGCATCGTGCCCAGCGCGTAGCGGGCGGCGAGGGCGTCGAGCAGCGTTGGGTCGGTGTACTTCATCGGTCCATACACCGCTTGAGCGCTCCCAAGGCACGCCTTATCCAACTCTTGACCGTACCCAAGGGCATGGCGAGGGAGGCCGCGATCTCCTGCTGCGTGAAGCCGCCAGCATAGGCCAATTGCACGCTGTTGCGCTGGTCTGCGCTCAGCTCGTCGATGCAGTGATGGAGCTTGCGTTCATCGCCGGTGGGCAGGGCGTAGGCGGCGGCGATGCTCTCCAGCTCGTGGTCGCCGAAGGGCCGCTCACGGCCGAGGCGACGCAAGGCGTCGATCGCGCGGTAGCGCGCGATGCTCTTCAGCCAGGTCAGGGCGCGGCCGCGCTGTTCGCTGTACTCGCCGGCCTTCAGCCAAACGCTCACGTAGACGTCCTGCAGCACATCTTCCGCCGCCTCGTTCGAGGACAGCATGCGCTTGAGCACGGCGAAGAGCGCGCCCGCGGTCAGGCGGTACAGCTCGGCGAAGGCGACGCGGTCGCCGTCGGCCGTGCGCGATAGCAGGGCGACGAGGGCATCGTCATCTTGTGCCTTGGTGTCTGTGGAGCTGGCGGTGGCCACGAGCTGGCGAGGTCCTTGGTCGTCCCGATCCGATGGGAGCGAGACCGTAGCGGGCCACCCCGATTCGCGCAAGTGCATCCGGATCCTGGAGTCGTCCGTAGAAGGGGGACAGCTACCAGCAGGACACGCCCATGCACTCGACCAGATCTCCCATCGCAAGCCTTCGTACTCCCACCGTCATGCCGCGGCGCATCGTAGGGAACACTCGGGCTGTTTTTCGGGTTGCTGCGTTGCTCTTGCTTGCCGGGGTGTTAGGTGGCTGCGGGAACGCCTCACAGCCGACGCAGGGCGTGAATGCCACGATGGCCCAGGCGTCGTCCCCCAGTGCCGACTGCGCGATCGCGCTCGTTACCCACCGCGGCGACGCACCCATCGACGAGCAGATTCGTCGCTACCAGCGCGAAGCGATCGCCGATGCGTCACCTAACAAGATGCGATACCAGGCGTGGATCGAGCGCCTCGGGTGGGCCTACGTGGGGGCTTCCCGCGCCCATCAAGACGAAGGACTGCTCACCCTCGCCGAGCACGCGGCGAGGTGCCTGCAGGCCTCGAGTACCCCCCAGCGTAACTTCGCCGGCGAGCTGCTGCTCGGCCATACGCTCCACCAGCAGCATCGCTTCGCACAGGCGCGGGAGCTGGCTCACGGCCTCGTGCGTACGCGCGGTCACTGGCACGACCACGCACTGCTCGGCGACGTCTCACTGGAGATCGGTGATCTCGAGCGCGCGCGGGTCGCCTACCAAGCGGTGGCCGACCAGCGGCCCGGGCCCCAGGCCTACCAGCGAGCAGGGGAGCTGCGGTGGATGCTCGGCGATGTGGCGGGCGCGCGCGAGATGCTCACGCGCGCGGCGGCCAGCCTGCGCACGGCGGATCCCTACGTGGTCGGCACGATCGCGATCCGACTCGCCGAGCTGCAGTGGCAGCAGGGGGACGTCGCCACGGCGCAGCGGACGCTGGATGCGCTCGCCGAGATCGTGCCAGACCTGGCCGCGGCCGATTACCTGCGCGGTCGCCTGTTGCTGGGTGCCGGCGATACGGGCGGCGCCGTGGTCCACCTGCGACGGGCCGCCGCCGTGAGCGAACTGCCCGCCCATCGTTGGGCCCTGGTCGACGCGCTGCGGGCGAGCGGTGAGGAGACGCAGGCGCAGGAACAGGCGTTGCTCAGCACCACCGCTGACGGGCGCACGCGTGCCCTGTTCCTGGCCACCCACGGGCGCGACGTGGAACGCGCGCTCGCGCTGGCGGAAGCGGAACTCGAAGCTCGCCAAGACCCGCTCACCCTGTCTGCCGCTGCCTTCGCTGCCCTGCAAGCCGACGATCTGGACCTCGCCGCTCGCTACGCCGAGGCGGCCAGCGCCTTCGATACACGCGGGGCGCGCGTGTGCCTGCACGGCGCGCTACTGAGCGCGCGCCTGGGAGATTCGCAACGTTTCGCCGAGCAAGTGGCCTGCGCACGCGCCTACCAACACATGCTGCTCCCGTCGGAGCGCACCCTCTTTGATCAACTGCTCACCCACCCGAAGACGGTGGCGCGGGCAGCGATCGAAGCCTATCGCCGTCCCTGGTCCTAGGGACGCGGTACCTGCGCCCCGACACCTCGTGCGGGGCGATATCAAAGCAACATCAAGGGGACTTACCCAATGAGGAAATTCGTAAACGCTGGACTGTCCGCAGCGCTCACCGTAGCGCTCGCCGGCGCCACGGGCACCGCCCTGGCCTCCAGTCACATGGACGCGCCGCTGATCACCCTCGATCCGGCAGCAAACACCACGGACGTCTACGCGTTCGTCACCGAGCGCGACGAGCAGAAGCGCCTGGTGGTGGCCCTCGCCACCTATCCCTTCGAGTTTGCGGGGATCGGTCCGCACAAATACAACTTCGACGACGACGTGCGCTACTCGCTGAATCTCTCCCTCGGCGACGACGTGGCGGCCGGTCGCACCAGCATCTCCTACGTGTTCGACTTCACCACCCGCTTCAAGAACGAGAACACGGTGCTGCAGTCCTACCTCGGTGTGGTGGAGAACGTGGACGACGACGCCCAGAACCTCACCCAGGACTACACGGTCACGCGCATCGATCGCCGCGGCGCCAATGCCCGTTCCAACGATATCGTGACCCTCGGCGACGGCCTGGTGCCGCCGAACAACCAGGGCATCGCGACCCCCTTCTACAACCAGGGCGATGACGGTGAGAATCCGGCCAAGAACGGCGTCGCCACGTTTGAAGAGCTCGATCGCTACACCCAGCAGAGCATCGTGGAACTGGACCGTGGCTACCGGGCCTTCGCCGGTCAGCGCGACGACGGTTTCTTCGGTGACATCCAGGCCGTGTTCGATCTGCTCCAGCTGCGTAACCCCGGTGTGGACGCCCAGGCGGGTTTCAACATCCACCTGATCGCCCTCGAGATCCCCCTGGCGGACATCGTCGAGGATGATCTGCAGGTGGTCGGCGTGCATGCCACGACGAGTCGTCGTCGCTTCAATGTGCTGAGCAACGACCCCGAGGCGGTGCCCGACAGCAAGCAGGGCCGCTTCGTGCAGGTGGCGCGCCAGGGCAATCCGTTGTTCAACGAAGGCCTGGTGGCGATCGCCGACTCGGACCTGTACAGCCGCACCACGCCGGAGCGTGATGCCGAGCTGTTTGCCACCTACGCCCTGACGCCGGAACTCGCCGCGCTCCTGAACGCGTTGGTGGTGCCGGGGACTGGCCTGGAGAATGCGATCGAGACGGACCGCACGGACATTGCGGGCATCTACATCCCCGACGTGATCAAGGTCGATCTCTCGACGCCTGCCGTGCGCCTCGCGGGCAACGGGTCGGACGACGCCCTGAACCCGGATGACGAAGGCTTCTCGTCCTTGTCCATCTTCGGCGGTGATGTGGTGCAGAGCCAGATCCAGGATCCCTTCGGCAACGGCGGTCTGGTCCCTGGCGGCTGGCCGAACGGGCGCCGTTTCGGTGATGACGTGGTGGACATCGCTGTGTCCGCACTGCTGAGCGATCTGCGCACCTTGCCCCTGTTCATCCAGGTGGCCGGTGACAACGTCAACGGCAACGACACGGGCTTCAACAAGGTGTTCCCCTACGAGTCCACGCCGCAGAACGGTCGGACCAGTGGCCGTGGCTCGCGCTGAGCACACGGTCTGCGCTGACACGGAGGTCGGGTGCGCCAATCGCGCACCCGGCCGCCGTCGTGGTGCAGGCCGTGCAGCTGGGGTGGGCTTGTGCCTGATGCTCTTCGCCACCGCGGTGGCGTGGGGCCATGAGGCGGGTCTGAGTTCCGTGTCGATCACCCAGGAGGACGACGCCCTGGCGCTGCACTACCGCTTCAACGGTGAAGAGCTGGCCACGTTGTCAACCGAACGCCTGTCAGCGCCTTTCGAGACCATTAGCGTCGCGGGTCAGGCGGTGAGCCCCAGCGAGTTCCGCTCGGTGGCGGACGAGCCCGGGCAGGCGGCGTGGCGAGTGCGCTACCGCCTGCCTCCAGGCAGTGCACCGGTTACCTTGACGGCCGAGTTGCTGAAGGATCTGCCTCGCGGGCATCGTCAGCTGGTCTACACCGGCGGCGCCGGGAACGACGCAGGCCTCGCGCCGCTCGCGATCCTGGATCGCACGCATCCCGAGGTGGCGATCACCGGACCCGATGGGGCGGGGGCGACCCACGAAGCTCATAGCCTGGCCTACTGGATGTTGGATGGCGCGCGGCACATTTGGACGGGGTTCGATCACCTCGCGTTTCTCGGGGTGCTGCTGTTGCCGCTGCTCGTCGGTCTGCGTCGCGGCTCGCGGACGGCCACGGCGCTGTCGGTGGCGCGCTTGGTCACTGTGTTCAGCGTGGCCCACTCGATCACCCTGTTGCTCGCCGCGTTCCACGTGGTCGCGCTACCGGATCGCCTGGTCGAGAGCAGCATCGCCCTGTCCGTGGTGGTGGCGGCGGTCGCCAATCTGCGGCGAGTATCGCCGATGCCCGGCCTGGTGCTGGCGTTTGGCTTCGGTCTGCTGCATGGCTTTGGCTTCGCCGGCGCCCTGGGCGACACGGGCCTTGCGGGCGGCACCCTGGTGCTGAGTCTCCTCGCCTTCAACGTGGGCGTGGAACTCGGGCAGTTGGCGATCGTGTTGGCCGTACTCCTGGTGGCCGTGGCCCCGTGGGCACGCCTCGGGCTTCCCGTCGAACACACGGGGTGGCGCCGACCGGCGATGGGCGCGGGGTCTCTCGCGATTGCAGGCCTAGGCGCCTGGTGGTTGGTGGAGCGGGTCGCGCCGATCTTCGGCGTCTGAGCTCGCGGGCGGGACGCGGGCTGCCGCGCGGGCGGCCCGCAGCATCGCGAGGAGTTCGCCGATCGAACTCGGTCGGATGCCTCGAGCGCGGTTGGCGGCCCCGATCTCGAAGGCCAGGCGCCATTGGTGCATGAGCACCCGGTAGGCCTCGAGGAGGCTGTTGCCAGGATCGTAGATGCTGGTCGCCTCCGAGGTGACGCCGTTCAGCTCGATTACCTTGAAGTTGTGGCCCTCGGCAAAGTCTTCGGAGGACGGCGTGCGGATGTCGTAGCGGCCGAAGTAGAAGCCATCGTAGCGCCGGCTGAGCTGGTCGATCGCCTGAGCGAGGGCGGGGGTCTGCATCGCCTTGCCGTCTAGGAACAAACAACCGAGGCAGTGGGTGCCCACCTCCACCAAGGGAATCTCTTCGCCGGCGGCGGGCACCTCGTCCAAGCGCGCCGCGTGCACCTTGAGGAAGTGTGGCGCCATAAACACGGCGCGGGGGTGATCGAGGATCAGGGACTCCAGTGGTCGGTGACCATCGCCGGTCACGTGTACCGGGCGCTTGTCCGTGATGGCGAGGATGCGACCCTCGGCCTCGTCAGGGTGGCGGTAGTAGAAGACGCCGTACTCATGCCCCGGGGCGAAGGCCTGCACGAGCGTGGGCTGGGGATGCTCGGCGAGGTAGGCGAGCACCGCCGGCGCATCGCGCACGATGGCGACTTCGCGCCCGCGCTCCCCCGCATCGGGCTTCAACACCAAGGGGTAGCCGAGGCCGTGCTGCTCGACGAACTGCTCCACGAAGGCCACGCGTGCGGTCGGCTCCCCCTGTGGCAGCAGGGCGGCCGGTAGCGCATGCGGGTGATCGAGTCCCAGGCCGCCGAGGATCGCCACCTTAGACTCGCCCACAAAGCCGCCGGCGGGCATGGCGGGGTTGGCCGCGGTGAACACGGTCAGTCCTCGATGACGAATGCCGAGCACCAGGATGTAGAGCACGATCGGTGGGTAGAACAGCCAGGGGGGCCAGAACTCCCAGCGCAGTCGTCGCTGCCAGGCCGCGTAGAGCAGGCGTCGCCCCCGGTGGGTCGACAAGCCGGTGATGGTGCGAATGGTCAGGTACAGCAGCAACACCGCGCCAAGGGTCAGCGGGATACCCCAGACACCCCACATCTCCAGCCAGCGCACGGCGCGCTCCCCGACCAGCCAGGCCAGGGCCACCAGCAACGGCGTCCACAGGGCGGCGGCCAGGGCGAAGAAGGCGGTGAAGCGCCAGAAGGGCATGCCGAGCACACCGGCCGCGACGTAGCAGGGCACCCGCGATCCCGGCACGAAGCGGCTCAGGATGATGACCGCCGCACCTCGGCGGTCGAACCACGCTTCGCTGCGGGCCAGTTGCGCTGGCGTCAGCAGCCAGCGCAGGGGGCGGCGCCTGAGCGCGGGGCGTCCCAGGGCGCGACCGAGGAAGTACAGGGCGAGATCGCCGGTGAAGATGCCGAGCAGGCAGGCGAGGGTGGCGGGCCAGAAGCCGAGTACGCCACGGGCCACCAGGAGACCGGCGGTGATGCAGGTCAGATCCTCGGTCACGTAGGTGGCCAGCATGAGCAGCAACAGCAGGGCCAACAGCTGCTGGCCGTTCACCGGGGGCACGTTGGCCCAGTCGAAAGGGGCGGTCGCGGCCTGTTGGCGATCGGGCGTCGCGCGGGTGGCGTCAGGGGCCGTGGCGCTGGCGTCCACGAATTCCCTGAGGGCCGCGATAAGTCCCGGCGTCTTGCCAGGACTCGACGCTACGCTGGCGGCGTCGAGGATGATGCGCTCGCTGTGGGCCACCAGGCGGGAGTACTCGTCGGCGCGGGCGTGGCTGCGCGCGTCGTCGAGCGCTCCCACGAGCACCTGGGCGGGCATCGCAATGGCGCGCAGGTTGTCGGGCAGGGCCCGAGGGGTCGCCGCCGTCCGCAGGCTCGAGGGGACGTCGTATCGGGATAACCCATCCAGGGCACCGAAGTGTGGTGTTCCCAAGCGTAGGGCGGTGAGTATCCAGTGCTGGGCAATGCGGGCCGCCTCGTTGAGGTGATATTCCCCCACGCCCTCCAACTCGGCGATGCCGCGCGGGGAGACCCATTGCACCGAGCGCACCAGATCAGGGTGGTGCGCCGCGAGGGCGGCGGCTAGCGGGGCTGCCTGCCCGACGCCGATGACGTGGGAAGGGTCCATCGAGCCACGCCCGCGCAAACAGCCGGCGAGCGCATCCACGTCCGCATGCATCAGATCGGGGACCCGCAGGTGGTGCTCCCGACTCAAGCCGCTGATCAGCGCCTTGTTAGCAGAAAAATTCGGTAAGAGCAGCAGCAGGCGAGGCGCGTCGGTCGCGGGGCCGTAGCTGCGCATGGTGATGGGGGATGTTTGTCGTGCGGCCGTGGATGGGGCCTGCGCGCACTGCTGCGGGACGGGGTCCTCGGCGCTGTGCGGAGGCGCCGGCGGGCGCAGCAGGCCCCAGGCGTGGCTGAGGAGGGTCAGGGCGACCCACAGCAGGGCGATTCGGGCGGTCACGGCACCCGTAGCTCAGCAAGCGGCGTGACGTGCCTGTCCGTCTTGATACTCGAGCGTCGACGGCGACACCCCGAAGCCACGGGGGATCTCCAGCCCCTCACTGCGCAGAATGAAGGCGATCAGGGCGTAGTGGTGCACGGTGTGGCTGACCAGGAACTGCAACTCTCGTGCGAGGGTGCTCGGAGTTTCGATCTCCTCCTCGCGTGAGGAGGCGCTCGAGCTGAGTCTGACGCCGAGGGGCGAGGACGGGGGATCACTGGCCAGGCGCTCCAGATCGGCGATGAGCGCGGTCAGGCGGGTGATCGCCACCGAGCGATCGGCCGCCATGTGCGGGTCCCGTTGGCGCTGGTCGTAATCCACCTGGCCGGCGCCCAACCCGTCGAGCAACTGGCGGTAATGGTCGTAGACATGGCGAAAGTGGGCGCCGACGTTGCTCTCGTAGAGGGGCGGTCGAGCCTGGCAATAGCGTTCGTCGCTGAGGGCGCGCAGCAGGGCGATACCCTGGCGGAGGAAGGCGACGTTATCGCGAATCAGATGCTGAGTGTTGGTCACGTGGGTCGGTTTCACGTTGGTTGGATCGCGCACTGGGCGCTGATGCCTGCATGCAGCTCGCCGGCGAGTTTCTTTCGATCATTCCCGAGCATTGGGTGCTCAGCAAAGCGCAGGCGAGCTACGAAATGCGGCACCTGCAGCAAGCGTAGCAGGTGCGGCACGAATTCATCATCTCCCCACCAGCTGACGACCTCCCCGGAAGGGGCCTCGCCGGTCGGCGTCTCGTAGCGGATCCCGGCGTACCACACGGGCGTTTCACGGCTCGCAGGCACGCTCAGCAGCGAGGGCATCAGCGGCAGCACGGTAGCGCCGTCGCTACTGGTGCCTTCGGGAAACAGGATCACGCCCTCGCCGGCATCGAGGGCCTGAGCGATGCATTGGTTCACGCGCATGACGTCCCGCTTGCGCTCGCGATCGACGAAGATCGTATCCATCGAGGCGATGATCGTGCCCGCCAGGGGCCAACGCGCCAGATCGGCCTTGGCCACGAACACGCCGTTCAGGTAGCGCGCGAGGAGGAAGATGTCCACGTAGCCCAGATGATTGGTGACGAGGACGAAGGGGGGCTTCGGCAGCGGACCGGAGACGATCGGTCGCAGGCCGATGAGCCTCGTCACCGCGTGCGCCCACCACCCCATCACCAGATCGCGCCATCCACGCGCCGCGCCGGTGGACACCCGGCGCAGGGGCAGGCCGGCGCAGCGTACGGCGTACAGGAGCGCCGTGACCACGATCAATGCGGTTAGGCGAAGGGACATCAGGGCACGGCGCACGCGATGGACCTAGTCGAAGAACATGCGACGAACGCGCTGATTCAGGCTCGCCACGTCGAACAGCGCCAGGAAGTCGATCGTGTTGAAGCGCGCGTCGATCGCGGGCGGACTCACGATGTGCGCACCGTAGTCGAGGTAAAGCTGCATCAGCGGGGGAATCTCCGCCGCGTCACCTCGCCCCGCCAGCGCCTGCGCGGAGACTTCCGGCGCGGCGTACGCCGGCCGGGTGGGCGTGTGCCATTCGCTGTGCTGACTGCCCGTCTCGATCAGGTGCTCGTGCACCTGCACAGCCTCCACTGGATCCTGACCGGTGAGGGAGCAGCAGCCGAAGAAGTAGCGCATGCCGTTGGCGCTGACGTAGGCCGCGAGGCCGCGCCAGAGCAGGAACAGCACGCGCTGGTTGCGATGCTCGCGGGCGATGCAGGCGCGGCCGAGCTCCACCGCCTGCGGCAGGATCGGTTCGAGCGGTGACAGGTCGAACTCGTCGTCCGAGTAAAAGCCCTGACCGCCGCATGCCATGGCGAAGGTTTGCATTCGGTAGGTGCCTACCACCTCTTCCGTACCGCCGTCGCCTGCGGTGGTCACCATCAGGTGATGGCAGTGGGGGTCGTACTCGTCCTCGTCGCGACAGCGTTCCCAAGCGCTGCGTAAGCCCTCACCGATCTCCAGGTTGAACACCTCGAAGCGTAGCTTGGTGATGCCGTCGAGATCGTGCTGATCCTGGGCAAAGCGCAGGGTGTAGCGACCCGAGCGCTGATGGGTCGTGGGCAGCGCGTCGCGATGGGGCGGATACGCGTCGACGTCGCAGGGCGGGGTGGGAGCGCTCATGGTGGTTAGGCGGCTCCCTCGCGGTGGCTCATCGATGCTTGGCTCTCCACCTCATTCACCTCGAAAGCGGCGGACGTTCATCAGCACCAGGGCCACGCAGCAGGTGAAAGCGGCGACGGCGAGCATGAACAAACTGCTGTCGGGGGTCTCTTCGCCCGGAAACTGCACGGCGATCCCGAGGGGCGTGGCGACGTGAAAGAAGATCGCGCCGGCCAGCAGTGCCGTGCCGAGCAG
>JBCBZW010000079.1 GCA_039815145.1 Pseudomonadota bacterium | reverse complement strand
CGATGGTCACCTGGTCTGGGTGCACGATGAGCTGCGCACCACCCTGGCGGCGACGCGAGCCGGCGCTTGGTACCTGCCCATTTACGACTGGCTGTGCGACCTCGCGGGGGAGGGCGGTGCCACGCTGGCGTGTCGCCAGCGAGACCCGCGCAGCGAGGTGCGCTTCACGTTCGAGCGGGTGCCATGAGCTTGGTATTGCTGTTACCAATGTACCAATGTAGTATCCCTGCCGTTGTGACCACCGACGGGAAGGGCCAGCGATGAAGCGAGTCGAGCGCGTGCAGACGGGCGTCCGCATCGAAAAGCGGCTGCTGAAGGTGCTGAAGGGCCTGGCGGAGCACCTGGACATGAGCCTGGGCGACCTCCTCGAGGGCATGACCTTGCACTGCTTCGAAGGCAAGACACCCTTCGGCGAGGTGACCCTGGGCAAGATCGCCCAGCTGCGCGAGGTCTACGATCTCGACCTCACCGCGGCCGACAGCCATCAGCTGCAGGAAGGCGAGTCGCCATGAGTTTCTCGAGGCAACGGCCCGCTTCGGTCGCGGCGCCCACGCGCTGGCGACGCGAGCGGGGGCGCCGGAGAAGTTCAACGCCACGATCACGTTAGCGTTCATGGCCTTGATTCGGGAGCGCATGGCCGATGGGGCGCCCGAGAGTGCGCAGGCGCTGCTAGCGCGCCATCCCCAGCTGACCGACCGGGCGCTGCTCTCACGCTGGTACTCGCCAGCGCGCCTGGCGAGCGCCCAAGCCCGGGCGGCCTTCGTCTTGCCGGATCGCATCGCCCGGTAACGATCGAACGGTTCGCGAGCGGCTCGGCATCGGCGTCGCGGCGCAGTACCATACGTGCCATGAACCGTTCTCGCGCCCTCGGCTGTCGAACGATGCAGGCCCTGGCTATCTTTGCCATGTGCCTGCGCGTGGCCGTGCCCGCCGGCTACATGCCGGCGAACATGGCCGAGGACGGTTGGTACCTCCAGTGGTGTCCCGACGGCGTCGCCGTCGAGGTGCTGGAGATCCTCTTCGAAGCGTCGGGTGCGGGCGACAGCGCGCACGCTCACCACCACGGCGGTGGCGGTGGACATGCCGATGCCGCCACGGCCGACGATCAGGCAGACGCGGGCGCCGCCTACGCCCAGTGCGACCTGTCGGGATTCTCCGCCGACGCCCATCACACGCAGCTCCTCGCGTTCGGTGCGACCCCCGCGCCGATCACCACCGCGCCAGCCGTACGGTTTGCGCGCCCCTCCCTGGCGCGCCTGCGCGCCTATCACTCCCGCGCGCCACCTATCGAGCTCATCTGAGTTCGACAAGTTGGCCTGATCTCGCTGAGCGAGATCGATTCGTGCACGGGTGGCCTTGCGGCTGCCACGTGCCTATCAGGAGTGATAACAAATGATCCACCTCGCACGTGTGCGTGGCGCCGATGAGCGTCCACGCACCCCCACCCCTGCGCGCCTGTCGCGCCTCGCCGCCCTCGCCATCGGCGCCAGCGCGGCCGCCGCGGCCCACGCGCAGCAGATCCCCGAGATCACGGTGTTCGACCGCGCCCAGGGCGACGATCGCTACGACGTGACCGACGCCGTGGCGTTCTCCGGAGCCGATCCCACCTTCCTGCTGCGCCAGGTGCCGGGGGCGAGCGCCAACAACAACGGGCCGCTCAGCATGCAGGCCCAGTACCGCGGGATGTTCGGCCCGCGGGTGAACGTGACCATCGATGGCCTCGGCATCGTCAGTGGCGGCCCCAACTGGATGGACCCGCCCCTGCACTACCTGCCCTCAGGGTTGGTGGACTCGCTGGTGATGCAGCGGGGCATCGCGCCCGTGGCGGCGGGCACCAGCATCGGCGGCTCGGTCGAGGCGCGCACCGTGAGCAGCACCTTCGCCGACACGTCGCAGCTCACGCTGCAAGGGCGCTTCGGCGCCGGCGGCGCCACGGCCAACGAGTCCACAGATCTCTCGGGGTTCATCGCCGTGGCAAACAATCGCCATCGCCTGCACCTGCTGGGGGCGATGGAAGATGGCGGGGACGCACGTTCGGGGGCTGGCGATCTGGCCGCCACCTCCTACGAACGTGACACCGTGGGGATCGGCTACGGGCTGCGCCTGGACGGCGACGACTACATCGCCGTCGACTACCTGCGCACGGACACCGGCAACTCGGGCAATCCCGTGTTGCCGCTGGACATCGAGTTCTTCGAGACCGATCGCCTGACCTTGAGTGGTGAGTTCTCCCCGGGCGACATCACCCTGCAGGCACGGGTGCGCGCGATCGACATCGACCACCGCATGAACAACTTCGAACTGCGCGACCCGCCGGACTTCAGCCAGCTCACCTTGCCGCCTTTTCAAGATGAGGATCGTCGCTTCGTGGCAGCCACCGCCAGCGGCGTCAACTGGCGTCTGGCGGCCTTGATGGACGCGGCGGGCGGCACGCTCACGATCGGTACCGACGGTGGGGTCGAGGAGCACGACGCCCAGGTGGGTGACCCGGATGTGCCACCGTTCTTCGTGACCAACTTCAACGACGCGCGCAGCGAGACCGCGGCCGTGTTCGCCCAATGGCAGGGCTTGGTGGCGCCAAGGGTCGGCATCGAGGCGGGCGTGCGCTACGCCCGTGTCGAGATGGAGGCGGGAGAGGTGGACGCGCAGCCCGCGCAGCTCGTCGACGCCGGCATGTTCGGCCCCGGCACGCCGCCCTTTGCCGTGTTCACCCTGCGCAACCGCTTCAACGAAGGCCCGCGCTCGGCGACGGACAACAACGTGGACCTCGTGTTCAAAGCGGATTACGAGGTGTCTTCGGACCTATCGATCGGCTGGGGCCTCGCACGGAAGGTGCGCTCGCCCTCGTACATCGAGCGCTTCCTGTGGATTCCCCTGGAGATCAACTCGGGGCTCGGCGATCTGAACAACTACGTCGGCGACGTCGGCCTGTCGCCCGAGGTGTCCTACGAAGCCGAGTTTGGTATGGCCTGGCAGGGCGAGCGGGCCTACGCGTCGCCGCGGGTGTTCGTGAGGCGCGTGGACGACTTCATCCAGGGCGTGGCCACCTCCGACATGCCGGTGGTGGCGGTCAGCGGCAACGCCAACGGCGACCCGACGCCCCTGCAGTTCGCCAACGTGGACGCGGAGTTCTACGGCGCCGACATGGCCTTCGGCGCACGCTTCGCTGAGCACTGGCGCATCGACGGCCACGTGAGCTACGTGCGCGGTGAGCGTCGCGATGTGGCGGACGATCTGTTCAGGATCATGCCGCTGAACGGCAACCTGCGCCTGTCGTGGGAGCGCGCGGCGTGGTCCTTAGGACTCGACCTCACGGCCGCGGCCACCCAGGCGCGCATCTCGCAGGTGATCGTGGGCAACGAGCCGCGCAGCGACAACGATGCGGTGCCGGGCTACGCCGTCTTCGGCCTGAGTGGCCGCTGGCAGGGGCCCTCGGGCCTGGTCGTGATGGGCGGCGTCGACAACCTGTTCGATCACTTCTACGCCTCGGCGGCCGCGGGCTTCAACCGCGTGGGGGGCGGCGCGGCAACCGTCGGGAATCGTCTCCCGGCGTTGGGGCGCAACGGCTGGCTCCGGGTACAGTGGGCCTTTGGTAACCCTTGAGGAGTCGTGCATGAAGGCAGTGTGGAACGGCCAGGTCATCGCCGAGTCAGATGACACGGTGGTGGTGGAGGGGAATCACTACTTCCCCCTGAGCGCCCTGAAGCGGGAGTACGTGCGTGAGAGTGCGCACAGCTCCTACTGCCCGTGGAAGGGCGAGGCCAGCTACTACACGTTGGAGGTGGACGGGCAGACCAACGCGAATGCGGCCTGGTACTACCCGGCGCCGAAGCCGAAGGCCGAGCAAATCCGCGATCGCGTCGCCTTCTGGGCGGGGGTGCAGGTCAGCGAGTAGAATTGACGCTTGAAGAGTGGGTACGGACGCGGTCAACGCGGTCGCGTCCGTACCGTTACGTCAAACACTGGGTTGAGATCAGGGAAGGGAGTCGATGAGCGCAAGGATGGGGCAGTCGTGCGATCGCCGGATCGCAGGGCCGTGGCGAGAAATCTCGCTGCTCGCGCTCCTGCTCTGCGTGGCGTGGCCAGCCTTGGCGGCGCCGCACTCGGTGAGCCAGTTTCAGCGTCGTGGCTTCGAGCCGCTGGCGGGTGAGGCGCTGGCCGAGCTCGTGGTGGGCAATGCGCTGCTCTGGGAGGAGCTGAGCTCACGGCAGCGCTTCGATTCGGTGTTCCTGCCCTCCGGTATCCGCCTGCTCCGCCCGCGGGGAGAAATCACCGCCGGGGTGGCCACCCTGCGAGAGCAGCGCCTCGCGGCCGCCGCCCGCGACACCGTGCACCACGACCGGGTGATCACGACCTTCGAAGACGAGAACTTCGATTTCCAGATCTACCAGGTGGGCAAGGCCACCTATGCCCATCGCCTGCGCGATGGGGACGAGGTGCGCTGGCGCCTGGTGCCGCGCGACCGTGGCGCGCTACCGTTGATCCTCACAACGGACCTCGACGCGCGAGGCATCGAGCATGTCTCCGGCAGGCAACTGCGGGATCTGGTGGCAGGCCACAAGCTGACCTTGCTCCAGCGCAGTTCGGGCACGCTCACGGAAATCACCTTCAACACCGACGGCACGAGCAGCGTGCTCGATCCCGAAGGCAAGCGCACCAACGGTGTTCGCTACAGCATCTTTCAGGACCAACTCGTCACCACCATCGACGAGCGTCCCGTTTACGTCACCATCTACAACACGGCGCAGGGATTCCTCGGCGCCCTGAATACCGATCGTGGCGTAGTCGACTGGGAAATCGTGTATCGCGAGTGATCCCAGCCGCGGCCGAACGCCTCCGTAGCACACCTGAATCGCGTTTTAGAGGGTCACTAGTTCCTCGCCGTCTGCGGGCTTCGCCCGTGGACGTCGGTTCCTGCGTTGAGATTACGTTGCATCAGGCCGGCATCGTGCGGCTGCCGGCGCCAGCTTCCGTCTGTCGGAAAGATCCCCGAAAGCGCCGTGGCGCCTCCAGAACGTGAGCGATCTCATGGAGATGTGTCGCTCTATCCCGTGTGCCGTCGCGAGTGGAGGCTGCGTGGCGGTGCATCGGGCCCCTGCGCCACGGGGACGCGGTGTTGACACGTCTCAGTGTTCTGCGAATAGTCAGAGAACGCTCTTTGGCTGCGAATACAACTACGGCTCGTAAGAAGCCGAGACAATACAGCAGCTGGCGTCCAACACTGGAGTCACCGAGGCGACCACGGAAAAAGGCGCCCGGCTGAGCGTGCACATCACACAACTAGAGGGAACTACTCCAATGACCGACTCGAAGAAGCCGGACACGACGACGACCCCGGAAGACCACACCGACAACCCCCGCCGACGGTTTTTGAAGTTCAGCGCCAGCTCCGGTGTTGCACTTGCGTCCGGCGCGTTGGCAGTGGGGGCCACCGGCACCGCTGCCGCTGATGACTTCAACCCGGGAGACATCGATCCGTCGGTCGACCCGGACCTGCTCTCCACCCGTCGCGCGGGTGCGGCTGCCAATCTGCGTATTCAGGCGGCCAACCAGCAGCGTCAAAAGACGTTCCAAGCGGGCACCCAGTTAGATAACGACGACGAGACCCGTTACGAGAACGACAACTACTACGCGAGCTTCACCAAGACCCTGCCGCACGACAACTTCGGTGAGGTGGATCCGGCAGCCTTCGAGGCATTGGTCGCGGCCATGCGCAGCGGCGCTCAGGCCGACTTCGATGCGATTCCCTTGGACCCCACGGCCGGTCGCAAGCTGGCCAACCCCCAGGGTGCCTTCAAGTACGAGCTGGAAGGCGTCGACAGCCACGCCACGCGCATGGCCCCCTCGCACACCTTCCGCGGCACGGAGATCGCCGGCGAGCAGGCTGAGGTGTACTGGCAGGCGCTCACCCGTGACGTGCCCTTCAGCGAGTACGGCTCGAACATGGACATCGCCACGGCCGTTGCTGACCTCAACAACCTGACCTCGAGTCCGGGACCGACCGACGGTGGCCTGATCACCCCGGACACCCTGTTCCGCGGTGAGACCCCGGGCGACCTGATCGGCCCCTACATCAGCCAGTTCCTGTGGCAGCCGTTCAACTACGGCCCGGTGGACGTGGTGCAGCAGTACACGGCAGGTCAGGCCGGGGTCGACTTCATGGTCGACGAGGCCAACTGGCTGAACGTGCAGCGCGGCGGCTCCCCGCTCGAGAGCCTGGTCCTCGGCCCCAAGCGCTACATCTACAACAACCGTGCCCTGTCCGAGTACGTTCACGTCGACGTGACCTACCAGGCCTACCTGCACGCCTGCCTGATCCTGCTGAGCTACGGCCCCAGCGCCCTGGATCCGGGCAACCCCTACCGTTCGTCCATCGCCAACCAGGGCAACTTCACGGCCCTCGGCGGTCCGCACGTGATCGACATGGTGAGCAAGGCCGGCAACCTGTCCCTGACCGGTGCCTGGTTCCAGAAGTGGCGCGTGCACCGCTTCCTGCGTCCGGAGGCACTCGCCGGTCGCGTGCACTTCCAGCTCACGGGCCAGCGCACCTACGAGCTGAACAGCGAGCTGCTGAACTCGGCAGCCGTGGCCGAGACCTTCTCCCGCAATGGCACCTACCTGCTGGGCCAGGCGTACACGGAAGGCTCGCCCACGCACCCGTCCTATCCTGCCGGCCACGCCACCATCGCCGGTGCCTGCGTGACGGTGCTGAAGGCGTTCTTCGACGAGGACTTCGTGATCCCGAACCCCGTCGTCGCCAACGTCGACGGCACCAACCTCGACAACTGGATGGGCGACACGCTGACCGTCGGCAACGAGCTGAACAAGCTGGCCAACAACGTCGCCATCGGTCGCGACGCGGCGGGTGTGCACTACCGTCAGGACGGCATCCAGGGCCTCGAGACCGGTGAGCAGCAGGCGATCGCCCTGCTGCAGGATCAGTCTCGCACCCTGAACGAAGACAACTTCGACGGCTTTACCCTGACCCGCTTCGACGGCGTGACCATCAACATCAAGAATGGTGTGATCGGTCCCGGCTAGGGCAGCTTGGGTCGGCGACGCCTGACGCGAGTCGCGGGTCGTCTGATGGCAGTACTGGAAGGCCACCGGCGTTCGCGTCGGTGGCCTTTTGCGTGGCGGGGGCGCCCTTGCCTGACAGCACAGCGCATCTCACACTGCACCTTTGACGTAACCGGGGTGTTGATCGAGATGGGCGTAACGCAGCACACGTTGGTGATTGCGACGGGCGGGCGCGGGACCACGGATATCACGGACCCCATCCGCGACCTCGTGCTCAACGAGGGGGCGGGCCCGGGCTTGTGTCATGTGTTCGTGCAGCACACCAGCGCCTCGCTCATGGTGTGTGAGAACGCAGACCCGCAGGTGCGCCGGGATCTCGAGGCCTTCATGCAGCGCCTCACGCCGGACGGTGATCCCCTCTATGGGCACACGGCGGAGGGGCCTGATGACATGCCAGCGCACGTGCGCAGTGTGCTCACCCAGACCGAGCTCACCGTGCCCATCGACGATCACGGCGCCCTGGTGCTCGGGGCCTGGCAGGGGCTCTACCTCTGGGAGCATCGCACGAGCGCGCATCGGCGCCGTTTGACCGTAACCCTCTATCGCTAGGGCGAAGCGCCGTTCCGCGCGAAGGCGAGTTAACGAATCTCTAGACTCCCGTGATTCGAGTTCCACCTAGCTTCTCCGATGTGTGATGAGTGTCACGGAATGGCGTGTGTTAAGTGTCTGCAGATAGGGTCGATTGTCGGCGCCATCAGGTATGGCTAACGTTTCCATCAAGTTATTCCTTGGTGAGGCAAGCCCGATGCAGACCCCGAGCGCGCGCCCAGCGCAAGCAGGATTCACGCTGATCGAACTGATGATCGTGGTGGCGATCGTCGGGATCTTGTCATCGATCGCCACCAGCTTCGTGCAGACCTATGCGATTCGCGCCAAGATCACCGAGGGCGTGGTGATCGCCGCCGCGGCGAAGGTGGCGGTGTCCGAATATGTCGCCATGTACGGTGAGCTGCCGCCGAGCAACGGTCAGGAGACCTTCGATGGGTTCGTGCAAGACGTACAGAGCCCATACATCGAATCGCTCGACTGGCATGTCGGCCAGCGAATCGAAATCGAGTTCGACGAGGACGCGCTCGGCATCGACGGTGAGATCGAGATCGGCCTTGAACCGGTGATCGTTGGCGGTGTGGTGAACTGGCGCTGTGGGCAGGATCAGATGTCCGAACGCAATCTCAAGTACGTGCCGAGCAATTGCCGGGAACGGTTGTTCGATCAATGACCCACTCGGAGGCGCCGTGGTGTGAACCGCGTCGAGCCGAGGCAGCGGTAGGCGAGGCACCATAGGCACTCCGCGCCCAGCCGCGAAGCGATGCCAAAACAGGCACTCATTATGCAAGAGCGACGCAACTACTACCGCATCCTCCAGGTGCAACCTGACGCGCCCGTTGACGTCATTCGTAGCAACTACCGCACCTTGCAGCAGAAGTTGCGCATGCACCCGGACCTGGGCGGCGATGAACGCGACGCCGCCACCCTGAACCTCGCCTATCAGACGCTGCGAGATCCGAAGCGCCGCGCCGAATACGATCGTGAGCTGCTGGCTCGGCACAGTGTCAGGGTGTTGGGTCAGGGCGGGGCGGAACGCGTCGGTGAGGTGCCGATGGAGGCGGCGGACGGGGGCAACCGACGCAACTACTACCGAGTGCTCCAGGTGCAACGCGACGCCAGCGCACCGATCATCGATTCGAGCTACCGCACCCTTCGCGAGCAGGTCTCGGGGGAGGCGCTCGAGCAAGTGGAGGCGGCCTACGCCGTGCTCGGCGATCCCGCGAAGCGTCGGGCCTACGATACGGCCACGCGCCTGTCTCAGCCCGCCTCATCGCGTGACGAGTCGACGGCCTATTCGCCCCAGGCGGTGTCCGTCCCGTTGCGCGAGCCTGCAGGGCGCTCCGGAGAGAACGCACTGCCCACCAAGGAGTCGACCGGCGCCTACGCGCCGCTCATCCTGCAGTACTGCGCCTTCTGCAAGACGCCTCACGGGCATGAGCTCTCCGCTCAGGCGGAGGCTGCAGGTTGTGCAGTGTGTGAGAGTCCGCTCAGCAAGCCACCGGGAGTCACCGACTCGGTCGGCAAGGGGCGCGACGCCGTGCGCTTGGCCTGGGATTCCGAGGTCAACCTACGGCTCGATTGGCCTGGGCTGACCGTGGCGGCGACGGTCTGCGATTTCTCACCGCACGGGGCGCTCGTGGAATGCGCCGAGGCGCTGCCGGTGGGGGCGATCGTGCGCCTCGAGAGCGAGAACGTCTGCGCCGTGGGTGAGGTGATCCATCGGCACGAGGCGGTGGGGGAGGGCGCCGATCACGATGCCACCCCCACTCGAATGGGCCTTAAGTTTCTCACCGCGCGCTTCGAGCAGACGCGCGGTACCTTTGTGTGCGCGCAGGCCTGAGCTCAGGCGCCTGCCGCGCCCCCTAGGCGCATCCCGGGGCTGGCTCGCCCCCGTTTCTCGCGGCGAGCTCTGCACGCACCTCCGCGGAACTCTCCTCCGTCACCTCGTGATTGAGCATGACCAGGATGGCGATGGTCGTGCCGATGATGGGCATTCCCGAGTAGAACGCACGCAGCCCGGTGATCGCCTCTTCCGTCTGCACGGCCGCCGTAGAGTCGAAGCCGACCAGGGACAGGATCGCCCCGCTGAGCCCGCCGGCGAAGGCAAAGCCCAGCTTCACCATCCACCAGTAGATCGCGCCGAAGACGCCTTCGCGGCGCTTGCCCGTCTTCAGCTCGTCCAGATCGATGACGTCGCAGGTCATGGACATCATGAGCGTGAAGAGGCTGCCGATGCCGAAGGAGAAGAACGGCAGGGCGAACAGGAACATGTAGGGCTTGCCTGGCACGAAGAGGAACCAGAGCAGGATGTAGCCGAAGACCGAAATCATCTGCGACACGATGAAGGCGCGCTTCTTGCCCATCTGCTTCGACATCCAGGTGACCGTGGGGATGACCACGAAGGTGGTGACCAGGGCACCGATGCTGCCGAACAACGTCGGCCAGATGCCGGCCGCTTCCGCGTCGCCGCTGAACAGGTACCAGACCACGATGAAGAACGAGAAGGCGGCCACGGTGTTGAAGGCGTTGAAGATCAGGAACGTGGCGATGCAAAGCTGACGGAAGGGCTTGGAGGTGAACGCCTCTTTGAAGCCGTCGAAGATCTCCTTGAGACTACCGCCCACGTTAGTCATTGAGAGCGGTAGGTAGTCGGTGCGGTCGACGGTGGATTCACTCTTGAGGAAGATCGCGGGCACCATTGCGAACAGCATGCAGATCACGCCGACCCAGATCGAGAGGTTGCGTACCGCCGCGTCCCCGGAGGAGAAAAAGTCCGGGTCGTACATGATCACCCAGAACCAGGGCGCGATCACCCATGCCCATTGGCCGATCCACTGAGCCACCGCCATAATATTGGTGCGCTCGTGGAAGTCCGTGCTCATCTCGTAGCCCATGGCCACGTAGGGCACGCTGAAGATCGTGAGCCCCAGGTAGAACAGGATCGACCAAGAGAGGAAATAGGTGAAGTTGTAGGTTAGCGAGTTATCGCGCGACAGCTGCCACATGATGATGAACGTGATGCCCATGATCAGGGCGCCGATGAAGACGTAGTGGCGACGGCGGCCGTACTTCGAGCGGGTGTTGTCCGAGATGAACCCCATGATGGGGTCGGTGATGGAGTCGAAGACCCGCGGCAAGAAGAAGATGATGCCCCACATCCAGCCCGGGAAGCCGAGGTCCTGGACCAGGGCCACCATGAAGATGCTCATCACGGCCGGGAACATCTGGTTGGCGAGCATCCCCACGCCGAAAGCAACCTTCGCACCGAAGGGGACTTTGCCTGCCGTTGCTGCGTCTGATCCGGTCATCTCGCACACACTCTGGTTTTTGTCGTGGTTTGGAGAGGTGGAGCAACAGGACTCGAGGGGGCGTTCCCCGGACGGTGGTTCGTTGACTTTGCAAGCAAACCTGATCTGGGTGCAGTGGCGGTTCGTTCCCTGCCGCTGAGCGCCTGATTCCCGGGCTGATTCCACACAATTTATTGCCGCAGTTTTCCCCTACTTTGACAGCGTTGTCAATCATTGCTAGAAGGATCTTACGGCGCGCTCCACACCCCGTGAGTCATTGTGCGTTGCCGTATTCCTCGGCCGACTCTTTCGGGTAACTCATGGATCGCAGCCGCCCCTCGCCCTCCCGGGTCGAGATCGACGACCCTCGCGTTACATCTCTCCTCGGTGAGATGACGCTGACCGAGAAGATTGGCCAGCTGCACCAGATCAACGCCGGCGAGGCGCACCTGCACGATCACCTCGCCTGGGCCCTGCGCGAAGGCCGTGTCGGCTCGGTGATCAACGAAGTAGAAGTTGACATCGTCAACGAGATGCAGCGGATGGCGGTGGAGGAGAGCCGCCTGGGCGTGCCCTTGCTCATCGGGCGCGACGTCATTCACGGGTTCAAGACGGTGATGCCTATTCCCCTGGCGCAGGCGGCTAGTTGGGATCCGCCGTTGGTGCAGGATGCGGCACGCATCGCCGCCCGCGAGGCGGCGGCGAGCGGGGTCAATTGGACCTTCTCGCCCATGCTGGACGTGTCCCGAGACCCTCGGTGGGGACGCATTGCGGAGAGCTTTGGCGAGGATCCGACCCTGGCGGGGGCGCTCGGCGCGGCGATGGTGCGGGGCTACCAGGGCGACTCCCTGGCGAACCCTGTCAGTCTGGCCGCCTGTGCCAAGCACTTCGCCGGCTACGGCGCGGTGGAGGGTGGGCGCGACTACGCGGCCACCAACGTCCCTGAGAACGAGTTGCGCAACGTCTACCTGCCGCCCTTCCAGGCGGCGGTAGAGGCCGGCGTCGCCACGCTGATGACCTCCTTTAGCGACATCGATGGCGTACCAGCGACGGCCAACCGTTGGTTGCTGCGGACCGTGCTGCGCGATGAGTGGGGCAGTGACGCGATGGTGGTGAGCGATTGGGACTCGGTGCGTCAGCTCGCCATCCACGGGCTCGCCGCCAACGATCGCGAGAGCGCGTACCAGGCGATCACCGCGGGTGTGGACATGGAGATGCACGGGGAGGCCTACGTGGGTCACCTCGAAGCGTTGATCGGGCAAGGCGTCGTGGCACTCGAGCTCATCGATCAGGCCGTCGCCAGAATCCTCGCCCTGAAGTACTCATTGCACCTGTTCGATCGACCTTACACAGACGTTGGGTCGTTCCCGCCGCCCGGGGCCGCGGACGCGCGCGCGGTGGCCAAGCGTGCAGCGCTCGAGAGCGCGGTGCTCGTGAAGAACGCCAGCGACGTGCTGCCCTTGAACGCCCAAGCCCTCGATCGGCTCGCCGTGATCGGTCCTCTGGCGGACGCGGCCCACGATCAACTCGGCACCTGGATCTTCGATGGCGATCCCGGCATGAGCATCACGCCCCTGCAGGCGCTTCGTGAGCTTGTCGGGGATCACGTGGACATCGCCTACGAGCCTGCCCTCGCCACCTCGCGCGACCGCGACATGCAGCGTATCGAAACCGCGGCCACGCTCGCGCGGCAGGCCGATGCCGTGGTCGTCTGTCTGGGGGAAGAAGCGATCCTGAGCGGCGAGGCGCACTGCCGGGCGGACATCGATCTGCCCGGGGCACAGACCGCCCTCGTGCGAGGGCTCGCCGAGGAGGGGCGGCCGGTGATCGGGGTGATCATGGCGGGACGTCCGCTGACCCTGAGCGGCGTCGTCGAGCATCTGGATGCGGTGCTGATCGCCTGGCACGGCGGGGCGATGGCGGGGCCGGCGATCGCCGAGCTGCTGTTCGGTCACGCGGCGCCCAGCGGCAAGTTGCCCGCGAGCTTCCCTCGCATGGTGGGCCAGGTGCCGATCTACCACTCGCACAAGCGCACGGGGAAGCCCCCGTCGCCGGAGACGATCGCGCATATCGACGACATCGACCCGCGCGCGCCCCAACTGTCCTTAGGCATGACCTCCTTCCACCTCGATGCGGGCTACACGCCGCTCTTTCCCTTCGGCTACGGTCTTACCTACACCACCTTCACCTATCACGATCTGCGACTGGAGCAGGCGCGGGTGCGGTTGGGAGAGGACGTCGTCGCGCACGTCGAGCTCGAGAACACGGGCAGTCGCGAGGGGGTCGAAGTGGTGCAGTGGTACGTGCGCGATCTGGTGGGCAGCGTGACGCGCCCCGTGCGTGAGCTGAAGGCCTTCGAACGCGTACACCTCGCCGCCGGGGAACGTCGCTCCATCACCTGCCGGTTGACGGCGCAGGACCTCGCCTTTGCCGGCCGCGAT
Organism: Pseudomonadota bacterium; assembly: GCA_039815145.1. NCBI lineage: Bacteria > Pseudomonadati > Pseudomonadota > Pseudomonadota bacterium. Next base: position 9,292 of record JBCBZW010000079.1, on the reverse strand, counting down.
GGTCGACGCCGGGCTGAGGCCGGGGAGTTCCACCTGTGGGTTGGCGGGGATTCCCAGGCGCCCGTGCGCGCTGACTTTTGGTTGGAAGACGACTAGCTACGTCGAGGGTCTCGCCGGCACTGCCGTTTCCGCGTGGTGGATCCCTCGCGAACCGGCGAAAAATCGAGAAGCCCTTGCCCTTACTGAGGCTAGAGAGTCCCGTAATCAGTCGACGCGCGTAGGGCGATGCATTTCACAGAAGTCGGTTTTTCGGCGCGCGATGAAAGTGTGAAGCGCTTCTCTCGTCGCAGGCGGCGAATGCCACGCTGATCACGTTCCCGTGGCCGAGTTTTTGCGCTGAAGCAAAGCCTCCCAGCCCAGGTAAGTTCTCCAACAAAGCAATACCTTAGACGTGCCAGACGTGCGCAGCTGAAAGCCACTCTGTCCGTCTGAACCGCGAATCCCGTTTCTGTCCTCGACCCCCGTCATGTCGAGGACAATTGGAGAAATTGACAACGTTGTCACGTCTTGCTACTTCTTGCGCCCACAACAAATCAATGCCGCGTACCAGACTAGCGTCGGCTGAACTTCGCACACCCGGGGGGGACATGACGCGAATTTCATCTGCTTCGTTGCAGCGAGTTATCCTTGTTTCGCTGCTCGCCGGCCTAGGCGCCTGCAACGACGACCGGCCCGTGCCGCTCTCCCAGGTCGACCGCCTCGATGCGGCCGTCGAGGTGGACGAGAGCGCGGTCGATAACGAGAACATCGACAGCCCCTCGCTCAAGCTCTTCGACAACGCTCAGGTGTCGATGGGCGGGGCGATGAACCTCGTCTTCAGCGACGAGTTCGACGGCGACCGCGTTGACCCCGAAACCTGGTTCTTCGAGACCGGCGATGGCTCGCAGTACGGGCTCATCGGCTGGGGCAACAACGAGCTTCAGTGGTACCTGCCGAACAGCGCGCAGGTGAGCGACGGCACCCTCAAGATCACGGTTCGCCGCCAGACCACGAACGGCTACAACTACACTTCCGCACGCATCAACACCCGCGACCGCGTAGCCGTGCGCTACGGGCGAATCGAAGCGCGCATGAAGCTGCCGGGAGGCCAGGGCATCTGGCCCGCCTTCTGGCTGCTCGGCCAGGACAGCCCCTACGGCGACTGGGCCGCCAGCGGCGAGATCGACGTGATGGAAGCGGTCAACCTCGACGGCACAGGCGGCAACGAGATCTTCGGCACGATTCACTTCGGTGGCGAGTTCCCGAGCAACCTGAGCACGTCTGAGACCTACACACCGTCCACGGATGTGTCCGAGGAGTTCCACATCTATGCGGTGGAGTGGGACGAGACGGAGATTCGCTGGTACGTGGACGACGTGCTCTACGCCACGCAGAACGCCTGGTCGTCGACGGCCGCACCTTTCCCCGCGCCGTTCGATCAGCCGTTCTACATCCTGCTGAACGTCGCCGTTGGTGGCAGCTTCCCAGGGCCGCCGGCGATCGATACGGTGTTCCCTGTGACGATGGAAGTGGACTACGTGCGGGTGTACTCCGGCGACTCTTGACGATTGCGGTAAGCACCCCGCCCTGACACACAGCTGTCACATTTTATTGACAGCGCTGTCATCGCGGGTTGGCCTACGGACAAGGCAGGTGCGCTCGGGGAGCGCACTCGATAACTAACAAAAACAATAACAAAAGCAAGTACGACCAGGGATTAGATTATGAAGGCTCCGGTGAACGTGCGGCTCTCCCGCGGTATCTATCTTCTGCCCTTTGCCTACGCGTTGTTGGCGGGCTGCTTCGGCACCGGCGAAGGACAGCAGTCCATCCCGGGCACGCCTCGGGCAGAGGTGCCTGGTGATGACGAGGTCGTCGATTGCAACGCCGCCATCAACTTCGAGGACGCCTGTGGCGCCGAGATGTTCATGGACTTCGCCGGCGGCTCTACGGCCATCGTAGATAACCCCGGCCCAGACGCGGTCAACGACAGCGAGAAGGTCGCCCGCGCGCAGAAGTTCACCGACCAGCCCTTCGGCGGCACCACCCTGGCGCTTAACGAGAACATCGACCTCGCGGACGGCACGGCCTTCCGCGTCGCCGTATGGGCTGAACGTGCTGTCCCTATGCTCTTCAAGTTCGAGGGGCTCAACGTCGAGCTGACGGAGGAGCACAGCGGCAGTGCCAGCTGGGAGTCCCTGTGCTTTGACTTCGCGGGGACTGCGGGCACCGAAGACACGGGCATCACGGTCATCTTCGACAACGGCGTGATCGGTGACGCGGGCAACGACCCAAGCGCCTGGACCTTCTACTTCGATGAGATCGAACAGCTCTCGAGCTGCGATGACGTCGGCGGCGGCGGCGGTGGTGCCGGCGGCGCCCTGAACGTGGACTTCGAGGGCGACGCAGCCAACTTCGACTTCGGTGAGGCGGCCGGCTTTGCCGGTGGCGTCACCATCGTCACCGCCAACCCCGATACCAGCGGTATCAACGGCAGTGCCCAAGCGGCGCGCTCGCAGAAGTTCGGCGGCGAGCCCTTCGGCGGCAGCACGCTCGCCCTCGGCAGCAACGTCGACTTCAGCGAAGGCGAGGTTTTCAAGATCCAGGTGCGCTCGGATCGGCGCGTGCCCCTGCTGTTCAAGTTCGAAGGCCTCGACCAGGAGCGCACGCTGGAGCACAGCGGCAGCGGCACCTGGGAAGAGCTGTGCTACGACTTCCGCGGCAGTACCTCCGGCCCCGCCAGCAACGCCATCACCTTCATCTTCGACAACGGCGTGCTCGGTGACGCCGACAACGATCCCGCCAACTGGACCTTCTTCATCGACAACATCCAGCAGGACACCTCCTGTGGCGATGAGCCGGATGACGGTGGCGACGGTGGCGATGGCTTCGCAACCATCACCTTCGATGATCCGAACATCACCTACGCCCTGCGTGGCTTCGGCGGCGCTGAGGACTCCACCGTGGTGGCGGATCCGGGCGATGCGGCCAACCAGGTCGCGCAGGTCAACCGTTCCGACGCAGCCGAGACCTTCGCCGGCACCGTGGTGAGCACCGGGGCTAACGAGACAGTTGGGGCGATCCCCCTCAACGCGATGGCGCCGGAGATGACCGTGCGCGTGCGCTCGCCCGGCGTCGGCATCCCCGTGCGCCTGAAGGTCGAGAACTCGGGTGATGCGGCGATCTCGGTGGAGACGGAGGTGATGACGACCGTCGCCGGCGAGTTCGAGACGCTTACCTTCAACTTCCTGAACCAGGCGGAAGGTACGGCGGCCTTCGACCCCGCGGCCACCTACGACCGCGTCGCGATCTTCTTCAACTTCGGCGCCACCGGCGGTGACGCCGGTGCCCAGTCCTTCTTGTTCGACGACGTCGCGGTGGTCGGCGCCGAGGACGATGGTCCGGGCGACGGCGGCGACAGCGCCTTCGATCCCGTCGACTTCGACGACCCGGCCCTGACCTACGCCACCCGTGGCTTCGGCGGCGCCGAGGACTCCACCGTGGCGGCGGACCCCGAGGACGCCGGCAACATGGTGCTGCAGGTCAACCGCTCTGATGCGGCAGAGACCTTCGCTGGCACGGTGATCTCGACCGGCGACAACGAAACCGTCGGCACGATTCCTCTCGATGCGATGGCGCCGCAGATGACCGTGCGCGTGCGCGGCCCGCAAGCCGGCGCGCAGATTCGCCTCAAGGTCGAGAATTCGGGCGACGCTGCGATCTCCGTCGAGACGGAAGCGACCACCACCATGGTCGACGGTTGGGAGACGCTCACCTTCAACTTCCTGAATCAGGCGGAGGGCACGGCAGCCTTCGATCCGGCCGCTACCTACGACCGCGTGGTGCTGTTCTTCAACTTCGGCGCCACCGGTGGTGACGTGGGTGCCCAGACCTGGTTCGGCGACGACATCGACGTGGTCGGCGGCGGCGATGGCGGCGGCGACGACGGTGGCATGGACGACGGCGGCGACGCCGGCGCGGGCACGGCCCTCGACTTCGAGGGGGACCCTGCAGGCTTCACCTTCGACAACTTCGCGGGCGGCGTCTCGAGCGTGGTCGACAACCCGGCGATGGAAGGCATCAACACCAGCGCTCAGGTGGTGCAGATGCAGAAGTTCCCGGGCGATGTGTTCGGCGGTAGCACGCTGGCGTTGCCCGAGGGCGTCGACTTCGCCAACGGCTCGGCCTTCACCATGAAGGTGTGGTCGCAACGCGTGGTGCCGGTGCTGTTCAAGCTCGAGGGCCTGAACCAAGAGCGCTCGGAAGACCACGACGGCGGCGCCATGTGGCAGGAGCTCTGCTACGACTTCACCGGCAGCACGGACGGTCCTGCGGTCACCGGCATCACCGTGATCTTCGACCTCGGTGTGGACGGCAACGCCGAGAACGATCCTGACAACTGGACCTTCTTCTACGACGACATCCAGCAGGCCGCCTCCTGTGCGGGCGAGGATGACGGCGGCGATGACGACGCCGCAGCCTTCGAGACCATCACCTTCGACGATCCCGCCATCACCTACGCCCTGCGTGGCTTCGGCGGCGCCGAGGATGCGGCCCTGGTGGTCGATCCGGTGGATGCCTCGAGCATGGTGCTGCAGGTCAACCGTTCCGACGCGGCGGAGACCTTCGCGGGCACGGTCATCTCCACCGGCGACAACGAGACGGTGGGCGTGATCGGGCTCGACACCATGGCCCCTGTCATGTCCCTGCGCGTGAACGGCCCGCAGGTCGGCGCGCAGATTCGCCTGAAGATCGAGAATTCGGGCGACGCCGCGATCTCCGTCGAGACCGAGGCCACCACCACCGTGGCCAACGGCTGGGAGACGCTGACCTTCGACTTCCTGAACCAGGCCGACGGCACGGCGGCGTTCGACCCCGCGGCCACCTACGACCGCGTGGTGCTGTTCTTCAACTTTGGTGCCACCGGTGCTGACGTGGGCGCACAAACCTGGTTCGCCGATGACATCGCGGTGGGCGAGGGCGATGCGGACGACGATGGCGGCGACGAAGGCGGTGCTGACGCCTTCTCCACCGTCGACTTCGACGATCCCGCCCTGACCTACGCCACCCGCGGCTTCGGCGGTGCGGAGGACTCCTCGGTTGCTGCCGACCCCGACGATGGCGCGAACATGGTCTTGCAGGTCAACCGGTCCGACGCGGCCGAGACCTTCGCGGGCACTGTGATCTCCACCGGCGACAACGAGACGGTCGGCGCGATCGGCGTCGATCCGGCCGCACCCACCATGTCCGTGCGCGTGCGCGGTCCCCAGGCCGGTGCGCAGATCCGTCTGAAGATCGAGAACTCCGGCGACGCGGCGATCTCCGTCGAAACGGAGGCGACCACCACCCTCGTGGACGGTTGGGAGACGCTCACCTTCAACTTCCTGAACGAGGCGGCGGGCACCGCGGCCTTCGATCCGGCGGCCACCTACGACCGGGTGGTGCTGTTCTTCAACTTCGGCGCCACCGGTGGCGACGTGGGTGCCCAGACGTGGCTGGCGGACGACATCGCTGTCGGGGCGGGCGACGCAGAGGTGGCGCTTGCCTTGCCCGTCACCTTCGACGATCCGGCCCTGACCTACGCCACCCGCGGCTTCGGCGGTGCCGAAGACTCCTCGGTGGCCGGCGATCCCATGGGCGGCGACAACATGGTGCTGCAGGTCAACCGCTCGGACGCGGCCGAGACCTTCGCCGGCACCGTGATTTCCACCGGGCCTAACGAGACCGTTGGTATCATCGATATCGACCCGGACGCTCCGGCCATGACCGTGCGGGTCTACGGCCCGCAGGCCGGCGCCCAGGTGCGCCTGAAGATCGAGAACTCAGCCGATGCCGCCATCTCGGTGGAAACCGAGGCGACGACGACGCTCGTCGACGGCTGGGAGACGCTCACCTTCAACTTCCTGAACCAGGCCGAGGGCACGGCCGCCTTCGATCCCGCGGCGATCTACGACCGCGTGGTGCTGTTCTTCAACTTCGGTGCCACAGGCGCCGACGTCGGCGCTCAGACCTGGTTCGCCGATGATATCGACGTCGGTGGCGACATCGGCGGGGATGACGGCGGCGACGACGGCATGGACGACGGCGGCGACGCTGGTGGTCCCACGGCCCTCGACTTCGAGGGTGATCCCGCAGGCTTCACCTTCGACAACTTCGCCGGTGGCGTCTCGAGCGTGATCGACAACCCGGCGATGGAAGGCATCAACACCAGTGCGCAGGTGGTGCAGATGCAGAAGTTCGCGGGCGATGTGTTCGGCGGTAGCACGCTCGCCCTGCCCGAGGGCGTGGACTTCGCCAACGGCTCTGCCTTCACCATGAAGGTGTGGTCGCAGCGCCTGGTGCCGGTGCTGTTCAAGCTGGAAGGCCTGAACCAGGAGCGCTCGGAAGATCACGGCGGCGGTGCCGTGTGGCAGGAACTCTGCTACGACTTTGCCGGCAGCACGGACGGTCCTGCGGTCACCGGTATCACCGTGATCTTCGATCTCGGCATGGCGGGTGACGCTGAGAACAACCCCGACGACTGGACCTTCTATTACGACGACATCCAGCAGGCGGCTGAATGCCCCGCGCCTGAAGATGACGGCGAAGAGCCGGTCGCCTTCGAGACAGTCACCTTCGACGATCCGTCGATCACCTACGCCCTGCGTGGCTTCGGTGGCGCTGAGGATGCGGCGCTCGTGGTTGACCCCGTCGATGCCTCGAGCATGGTGCTGCAGGTTAACCGCTCCGATGCGGCCGAGACCTTCGCTGGCACGGTGATCTCCACCGGCGACAACGAGACGGTTGGCGTGATCGGCCTCGACCCGATGGCCCCTGACATGTCTCTGCGGGTGCTCGGCCCGCAGGCCGGTGCACAGATCCGCCTCAAGATCGAGAACTCGAACGATCCGGCGATCTCCGTCGAGACCGAAGCCACCACCACGGTGGCGGACGCCTGGGAGACCCTGACCTTCGACTTCCTCGCGCAGGCCGCAGGCACGGCTGCCTTCGATCCGGCGGCGACCTACGATCGTGCGGTGCTCTTCTTCAACTTCGGTGCAACCGGCGCCGACGTGGGGGCGCAGACCTGGTTCGCTGACGATCTCGCCATCGGCAGCGAAGAGGAGCCTGAGGAGCAAAACCCGCTCTTCCCGATCGACTTCGAGGCCGCGGCCGACACCTACGACTACGGTGACGAGGCGGGCTTCGCGGGCGGCGTGGCGACGGTCATCCCGAACCCCGTGTCCAGCGACCTGAACGCGAGTGCTCAGGTCACGCAGATGCAGAAGTTCGGCGGTGAGGTGTTCGGCGGCAGCACGCTGACCCTCGACCAAGACGTCGACTTCGCCTTCGGTGAGTCCTTCAAGATGAAGGTCTGGGCCTCGCGCTCGGTGCCCGTGCTGTTCAAGTTCGAAGGCCTCAACCAGGAGCGTACGGTCAGCCACAGTGGCAGCGGCACCTGGGAGGAGTTGTGCTTCGACTTCACCAACGTGACCGATGGCGCGCCCACCAACGCGATCACCTTCATCTTCGACAACGGAGTGCTCGGTGATGCGATGGGCAATCCGGGCGACTGGACCTTCTACTTCGATGACATCGAGCAGGTGGAAGACTGCGGCATTGCGCCAGCAGCCTTCCCCCTCGACTTCGAGGCCGCACCTGAGAGCTACGACTTCGGTCCCGAAGCCGGCTTCGCCGGTGGCGTGTCCATCGTGGTGCCGAACCCGGATCAGAGCGGCCTGAACACCACGCCACAAACCGTGCGCATGCAGAAGTTTGGTGGCGAGGTGTTCGCGGGCAGCACCCTGACTCTCGACGGTCCGGTCGACTTCGACGGCGGGGAATCCTTCAAGATGAAGGTGTGGTCAGAGCGTGCCGTCCCCGTCCTGTTCAAGTTCGAGGGCCTCAACCAGGAGCGCACCGTGAGCCATCCGGGTGGCGCCACCTGGGAGGAGTTGTGCTTCGACTTCACGGGCACCACCGTGGGGCCGCGGACCAGCGCGATCACCTTCATCTTCGATAACGGTGTGCTCGGGGACGCCGATGGTGATCCTGCCAATTGGACCTTCTACTACGACGAGATCGAACAGGTAGCCGACTGCGGTATCCCGCCCGTCGAGTTCCCGATCTCCTTCGAGGACGCGCCCGAGAGCTACGACTTCGGTCCCGACGCGGGCTTCGCTGGCGGCGTGTCCATCGTGGTGCCGAACCCTGATCCGACGGGGCTGAACACCACGGCGCAGACCGTGCGCATGCAGAAGTTCGGTGGCGAAGTGTTTGCCGGCAGCACCTTCAACCCGGGCGGTCCCATCGACTTCGCCGGCGGTGAGATCTTCACCATGAAGGTCTGGTCGCAGCGCGCGGTGCCCGTACTGTTCAAGTTCGAGACCCTCAACCGCGAGCGCACGGAAGTGCACCCGGGCGGCAGCACCTGGCAGGAACTGTGCTTCGACTTCAGCGGGGATACCGCGGGGCCGCGTTCGAGCGCTATCACCTTCATCTTCGACAACGGAGTGCTCGGCGACGCGGATGGCGATCCGGGCAACTGGACCTTCTACTACGACGAAATCACCCAGGTGTCCGAGTGCGGTGAGCCGCCGCCCGATCCCGACCCCGTGCCGATGGCCGAGCCCGTCGACTTCGAGAGTGGCGAGGCGATGTTCGCTGACTTCGCGGGTGGCGTCGCCGCTGTGGTGGCTAACCCCGACGCGAGCGGCATCAACACCAGCGGTTTCGTCGGTGAGATGCTGAAGTTCGAGGGCGAACCGTTCGCCGGCAGCACCCTGCAACTCGGCGATACCTTTGCCCTCGACAGCGGGGACTCGTACCTGATGAAGGTGCGGGCCCAGCGTGAGGTGGAGGTGACCCTGAAGCTCGAGCCAATCGGCGTCGAGCGCACGGCGGTGCACAGCGGCAGCGGCACCTGGGAAGAGCTGTGCTTCGACTTCTCCGACGTGGCGGCGAGCTTCTCGGGTATCACGTTGATCTTCGACAACGGCGTCGTGGGCGATGCAGCGGGCGATCCCGCCAACTGGACCTTCCAGTTCGACGACATCGCACCGACCTCGGCAGTCTGCGGCATGGACGACGTGCCCCCGCCGGCGGAGATGTTCGCGGCGATCACCTTCGATGACCCGGAGGTGACCTATACGCTGGCCGACTTCGGTGGTAACGCCTCTGTGGTGACCAACGACCCGGCCGGCGGCAGCAACATGGTGGCCCTCTCGGTGCGCTTGGGTGACGCCGCAGACTTCGCTGGCACGACCATCGGCACCCTGGCGGACAACGCGATTCCGCCCCTGCCGCTGACGGCGACGAGCACCGCCATGAGCGT
>JBCBZW010000078.1 GCA_039815145.1 Pseudomonadota bacterium | reverse complement strand
CCTGATCTGCGACGGCGCCGGGCTGACCATCGCCGCTAGCTGACTATCCTGCTTAGTCCCACCAAAGATAGAGCGAGTTAGCGCGGCGCATCTCCTTCGCGAGGGCGGCCACATCGCCGGTACCCTGGTCCACAAGGTCTGGGCAAAACTCGTCGACTTCCTGCGCGAAGGCAAGCCAGTCTTCCGGCGGTTGGGTGAACGTTGCGTCCAGCCAGTCCCGGCCGGCGCCGGTCAGCCTGAAGCCGTAGCGTTCGTCCCACTCGCGATAGCGTTCGAGCACGGTCTCATGGGTGAGGTCGTAGTTGATGCCGTTGGTGCGCACCAGCGCCAAGTAGTCATAGGGGTCACCGCCTTTGAGGATCGCGATGGTATCCGGGCCGTTACCGAACTCTACGTTGTGGAGGTAGGCTGTGTAGTCTGAGCCTTCCAGGAGCTTGCGGATGCGCCGCAGGGTCGCGCGGCCCTTGGCGGGTTTCGTGGTGACCGTCAGACCGGCTGCCGGATACGCTTCCCAATCGGCGGATTCACCTTGGAGCTGCTCGAAGGACTGACCCTTTGCTCTGATACTCGCCATGAGTTCAGCATCGAACTGTAGCGTCTCGACCAGCGATCGTTCCGCTTCGGTGAGTTCCGCAGTGCCGTCACCGCAGGCCGCGGGCAGCAGGGACGCGAGTAGTACAAGAAGGCGCAAGAGGGTCTCCAAGGATCAGCAGTGCCTAGCGAGAGCCGTTGATTCTGTATCACCCATCCGCCTTCTTTCGTCGATTCATGAGGAACGAAAACAGTCCGATGACGAAACCCGCGAGGCCGCCGATGAGGGCACGCCCCGACACCCGCCCCCAGTCAATACCGCTGGTGGCGGGGGCGTCGACCGCGGCCTGCTCCTCCGCATTCAGTGGGTTCGCAGCGATGATGTCGCGGGCCCACTCGACGGTCTTCTCCCGGGTCCATGCAAGGTCCGACTTCGCGCCGTACGCGTAGAGAAACAGCACCTTGTCCTTTACATGAAGGAACAGGGTGGTGGCCGCCAGCGTGTCGGTGCCCACGTCCTCGCCGTTCAGGGCCGCCCCCACGGTCATGTAGATGGAATGGGCCATCATTTCGTCCGTGTCGAGGTGGGTGGGCAGGGGCACCACGCTGCCCACTTCCATCTCGATGTCAGCCGAGAACGCCTCGCTCACGGTCTTGTCGCCGGCCGCTGCCAGCTCCGGGAGCTGCACGAGCGTGTTCGCGTAGAGTTCCTCGATCTGCGTTCGCACGGTCTCGCGCAGCTCGGCGAAGCCGGCCCGGGAGACAGAGGCGGTGCTGATGCCCGTCTCGGTTTCCACGTTGACGTAGCGATCGAGTTCGTAGGACTCATCTCCCGCTGCCAGCGCTTCCCCCGCCTCCGTGGTGACGAAGGTGGCGAAGCGGATGTTGCCTGGGCCGACGTAGGCGCCGATGGTCGTGTAGTAGGGCTCCATGCTCGGCAGGAGCGCCGTGAACCCCTCGGGTGCTGGGATCGTAATGATGCGGTCGCCGAGGGTGATGTCCCGGTCGGTGGCCGCTGCTGTCGCGCACATGCCTATCGCCAGTCCTAGGGTCAGCAGCCAGTTCGAGATCTTCACACGGTCACCGGAGGTCTTTGGTTCAGGCAGAGCTTATCCGCTCCGGGGGCTGATGTCGCTGCTACCAGAGAAGTCGATGTTGGTCAGGGCAGGGAGGGTTTCAGCGCAAGAGATGCTGGTCTGGATGGCGAGCGCTCGGCGGTCAGCTGCCAAAGATGGGGCGGAGGAACTGGCGTTCGTAGCGGATGATGCAGCCAGTCTCCTCGGCGTATGCGAAGGCGGCCTGGCACTCCGGATCTGACTCGGACTTCGTGCGGTAGTCCTCGTAGGCGGCGAGGGAGGGGAAGGTGAACATGGCCACGGCCAGGTCGTTGGCGCTTTCCTTGGGGAGGAAGTAGCCGTGGTGGGTGCCGCCGAAGCGTTCGACGAGGGGGATCCAGAGGCGGGCGTAGTGTTCGAACTCGGCGAGCCTCGAGGGGTCGATGGTGTAGCGGAGGTAGCAGGTGATCATGGTCTGTGGCTCCATGCCGCTCGTGCGAAGAAAGCGCCAGGCGCGCGTTGGGTGGCGGGGCCGTGATCCTCGTGGAAGCGGTGGCGCAGGAAGTACGTGAGATCCGGCAGCGGGGAGAAGAGCCGCTGAAGGCCATCGGGCTCATCGAGAAACAGCTCGACGTCGACATCCACCAAGCGCCACCACCGAGCCGTAGCGGGGACGCCAAACTCCTCGGCCTGGACGTCTGAGATGGCGGCGACTGGTGCGTCTTTGATGATCTCCCGATAGTCGATCGTGTCTGCCGCATGCGATGGCGCGGTGATCGCGATGCCGAGCACTGTCGCGACGACGACGGACTGCAAGCGGATATTCAGGGTCGGATGATGCACTACACGCCTCCTCCGTATCCGTAAAGGCGTTGCCACCTCACTATTGAACACCATCACTTCCCAATGCCATCTTAAGCGATGGGGCGCAGGCGAAGCTCAGCAGCGCCTATCTCGAGAAATCCCCGACCCTCAGGGCCCTGCGCTAGCTGCGTCCGCGCCGTCTGCCCGAGGTTGGGCAAAAAGATCAGCCCTTCCGGCTTCCCTCTGAGAGACACCTAACTCCGGAGGAGCCCTATGTTCGCCCAAACGCCCACCACCCGGTTGCGGGCCGCTGTCCTGCTCGTGGCGGCCGTGCTGCTGCCCCTCGCGGCACCGGCCCAACAAACAGAAGTAGCCGACGCTCTACGCTTCGAAACCTCGGACCAGCCCATCTTCATCGACCAGCAGGACAACACCACCATCACCCTGCTGGACATAATCGACCAGACAGCCGGCCCCACCCAGGAGGGGGCCATCATCAACATCGACCAGGAAGTCCCCGTGGAGGTGCTCCAGGAAGCCTGGCAGGAGGCCATCGACACCTGCACGGCCCAGAGCTACACGGTCAATACCCCCGCTAACTGCACCAACGCGACCGTGCGACCGAATCAGTCCGCCTGCGAGACCGGCCGTGCTCGGGGCAGCGTCACCGTCACCTGTTGCGCCTTGGGTGGTAATGATCCACCGGGCTGCAACGGGTTCCTCGATTTCCCCGTGAGCGAGTCCGTCTCCTACGACATCGACATTGGCGTCGGCATCGGTCCGCGCCCCACGGAAGGGGTCGATCAACCCTTCGATGTGGGTCTGCTGGTGAGCTACGAAGCGGAAGTCCGCGCTGGCGTGGAACTCGAGGTGGCCACCAACGACGGCGGCCTGCTCAACGTGGACTACCGCACCACCGGCCGCGTGGCCAGCGATCGCGATGCGGCGCAGGCGGGCGAGGTGGTCACCCTCAGCGCCTGGCACACGCCGGACCCGGCCTCCAACATGGACTCGCGCTACCCGGCCATGGCGGGCCAGCTGCGCTACTTCGCCAAAGTGAAGACGCTCCTCGACCTGGAGTGGGCGAACATGGACGCGACCACGGGCGAGCAAGTGTACGGCTCGAACCGTCTCATCGATATCGACACCGGCGACCTCAACGCGGACTGGATCGACGAGGACGACCGCCTCATCGGCGAGATCATCGGTCTGCGCGTCGGCCTCGCCGACGGCTTCGAACTGCGCGTCCTGGACGAGGTGCCCTACGCACCAGAGGGCTTGCCGGGCCTGGCCTGGGGCATCGATCCGCCGCCGCCGGGCGCGAACATCGGCGTCAACATCACCAACCCCTTCACCTGCCCGGACCTGCCGGTGCTGGAGGACAACGTCTGCGGCTTCCCCAATCCGCCTCTGTTCACCGATGTGATCGAACTCAACTTCCGCGTGCCGCAGCTGAACACGCCGGTGCCCGAGGACTTCAACGGCGGCGTCGTGGACCTCCTCGATCTGACGCCAGCACCCGTTCTGATCAACGAGCTCGGTGCTGATGGCTCGCTCACCAACACCGCCCCAAGCAAGTTCCGCGAAGCGCTCAACTTCAACCCGGACGAGGGCATCGCTCTGGAGGACTTTGTCGGCGACGACACCACCCTCGACGGCGACTACGCCCGCTTCGAACTGGACCTCGATGGTCTCATCACCACCGCCTTCGGCCCGGCCGGTGGTGCGTCCAGCCCGTTCTCCAAGGAACTCGATCTGCCAGGCGATCTCCTGAGCCTCGAGGCGAACTCCCTCGACAGTGACCTGGTGCTGTGGCTCGGCTACGACCAGACCCTGCGCTTCGAGCCGAATCTCGAGGTCGATCTGCAATTCGATCGTCCGGTGCTGGTGCGCGCGTCGGCGGACGATCCCTGGATGGAAGTGACGGCGTGGACGCTGGACGCGGCCAGCAACGGTCCAGGTCTCAATGGAACGGTGCAGGTTCAACAGCCGGAAGGCGGCTTCACGGTCACCCCGCGCTACACCGTGCGTAACAACAGCTTCGATAATCAGACGATCCCGATCACCTCCTTCGGCTGGCAGAATGCCTATCTAACGCTGAGTGCCGCGGGCTTCCTGATCGACAGCCTGGGCGTGGCGGGCATCGACTTCGATCTGGACTTCGCGGCCTTCCGCACCAGTCTGATGGCGGAGCCCTTCGAGGGCGATGTGATGGGCGGTGGACCGAGGGCCTTGGCGGGATTCGAAGACGTGCCCGGCACGCCCCTCACCGTGCTGGGGGAAGTCGCCCAGGACAGTGATGGCGACGGCCTCGTCGATACCGACGATAACTGCACCCTTATGGCCAACGCTGACCAGCGCGATACGGACGGCGACGGCTTCGGCAACGTCTGTGACGGCGACTTCGATCAGGACTGCCGCGTCACCGTTCCCGACGTACGCAGCGCCCTGGCGGCGCGCGGCACGCCGGATCCCGATCGTGACCTCGACGGCAATGGCGTGGTGACCTTCGCCGATGTGCTCGCGGTGGTCGGCATGTTGCGCGACGCACCGGGCCCGAGCGGTGTACCGAACGGCTGTCCGTGAGCACGACTGCCGCTGTGGCGGGAGGGGCGCTGCCTCCTCCCGCCGACGGGCATCGCCGTCTGGTGCTCGCGGGGCTGCTGGTCGCGGTGGCGACCCGCCGCCATAATGCGGCCATGGCCGCGAGCGACGTGACGCAATTGCTTCAGGAATGGCGCGCCGGCGACAAGGCGGCCCTGGAGACGTTGACGCCTCTGGTGCACGACGAACTGAAGCGTCTTGCGGCGCGGCAGTTTCGGGGCGAGCGCGCCAACCACACCCTGCAACCTACGGCGTTGGTGAATGAGGCGTATCTGCGGCTGGTCGACGCCTCCATCGACTGGCAGGATCGGGCGCACTTCTTCGCTTTGGCCGCCAGAATGATGCGCCGGATCCTCGCCACCCACGCCGAGGCGCGCAGCGCTCAGAAACGCGGTGGCGGCCAGCCGGCCGTCACCCTCAACGAAGAACTCGTGCCATCACCTTCCAGTGACGTACGTCTGCTGGATCTCGATGCCGCCATATCGCGCCTCGCTGCCCTGGATCCGCGACAAGGGGAGCTTATCGAGCTGAACGTCTTCGCCGGGCTTACCTTTGCCGAGATGGCGAAGGTGACGGGCCTCTCCACCAGTACGATCGATCGGGAGTTGCGCTTTGCCAAGGTGTGGCTGAAGCGCGAGCTCAGTCGCTGATGCCATGAGCGATGAGGCGGAAATCGCACGCCTGAAACGCCTCAAGACCTTGTTCGCAGGCGCGGTCGCTGTGCCCGTCGAAGACCGCGCACGCTACCTGGACGAGGCCTGTGACGGTGACTCGGCACTGCGTGCGGAACTGGAGTCTCTTCTTGTTCATGAGCATGGGGCTGACGAGGCCATCGACGAGGTGGTGGCGGACGCGGCAGCCACCCTCGCAGCGGAGACGATCAGCGGTCGACAGTTGGGGCCCTACCGCGTCCTGCGCGAGCTCGGCCACGGCGGCATGGGCACCGTGTGGCTCGCGGTGCGCGCGGACGGGCGGTACGAGAAGCAGGTGGCGATCAAGCTCGTTCGCGAGTTGCCCGGCCGTCAGGTTCTCGAGCGTTTCGAGGCCGAGCGCCGCATCCTCGCCACCCTCGACCATCCCAACATAGCGCGTCTACTCGATGCGGGCACCACGGAGGATGGCACGCCGTACGTGGTGATGGAGTACGTGGAGGGGCTGCCCGTAGACCGCTATTGCCGCGAACGCGGCCTGGATATGCGCGCCGTCCTCACCCTGTTCCTGCAGATCTGCTCGGCGCTGGAGCACGCCCACCGACATCTGATCGTCCACCGCGACATCAAGCCGGGCAACATCTTGGTCGATGACGACAACAGCCCGAAGCTGCTCGATTTCGGGATCGCCAAGCTGCTGGAGCCCTCGCCCGCGACAGGACCGGCCGTGGAGACGGTCTCTGCCATGCGCCTGCTCACCCCTGAGTACGCGAGTCCGGAGCAGGTGCGTGGTGAGCCGATCACAACCGCTTCTGACGTCTACTCCTTAGGGGTCTTGCTGTATCGGCTGCTCACCCAGCGTTCCCCCTACGAGAACGTGGGCGAGAGGCCGCAGGATCTCGAACGTGCCATCTGCCTCGACGAGCCCGCTCGCATGGCAGGCACCATCGAGAACGACCTCGAGAACGTCGTGCGCATGGCACTGCGCAAGGAGCCCCGGCGCCGGTACGCCTCCGTCGCCCATCTCTCCTCCGACGTGAAGCGATACCTGGAAGGCAGGGCCGTTAGTGCCCAGCCCGCCACGCTTGCCTATCGAACCCGTAAATTCATCTCTCGCCACCGCCTTGCCCTCACCGTGGCCAGCGCCGTGCTGATCACGGTCGGCGCCACCGTGAGCGCCTACACCTATCGCCTCGCCGAGCAGCGCGATATCGCTGCGCGCGAACGTGACATCGCCCAACGTGAGCGTGAAGCTGCTGAGGAGGTGACCGGATTTCTGGTGGGCTCCTTCGAACTGGCCGACCCCGACAAGGCCCGAGGTCGGACGATCACGGCTGAGGAGGTGTTGCACGCCGGTGCTGAGCGAATCCGCCAGGACCTGGCCGACCGTCCTGAGCTACGCGCAAGGCTGCTCTTCACGATAGGCGATGTTTACGAGGGAATGGGGTTGTACGAGGAGGCGGGCGCACTGGTGAGCGAGTCAGTCGCCCTCAGTCGCGAACTGCTGGGTGGCGATCACGTCGATTTGACGGACAAGCTGAATCTCCTCGCCAAGCTGCACTTCCGCACCGGCGACTACGAAGCGGCAAGGGAGATCATGCTGCGCGTGGTGAGCATCCAGGAGCAGGCGCTGGGCCCGCGCCACCGCAGGGTTGGTCAGCTGCTGAACAACCTGGCGATTCTCGACAAGAGCCTTGGCGATTTCGAGGGCGCCCGTGACCGTTACTTGCGAGCGTACGACATTCTAAGGGATGCCGTGGCTCCGGACGATCCGAGTCTGGGCAAACTCCTCGGTAACCTGGCCGTGGTGTACAAGCGGTTGGGGAACTACGAGGAGGCCCTGGCGCTCTACGAACGCTCCGTGGTGGCAAAGGAGTCGGCCCTGGGGCCCGACCATCCCATCCTGATTACGACGCTGAACAACTTCGGCAACCTCTTAGGCGATATGGCGCAGTACGACCGAGCCCAGGAAGTGATGGGGCGCGCCCTCACGCTGGCGCGGACCGCGTTGGGCGAAGGGCACCCAGAGACGGGGTTCATTACGCACAACGTTGGGATTCTGTACTGCCAGATGGAGAATCTCGAGGATTGCGAGGCGATGTTTGCACGCGCACTCGAGATCATGGAGGCCTCCCATGGGCCGGGCAGTCATCTGGTCGCCGGGCTGTTACACGACTACGGCGAGTTGCGGCGCACGCAAGGGCGGTTAGAGGAGTCCGAAGCGTTCTACCTTCGCGCCCTGGCCCTGCGCGACACGGCGCTTGGGGCGGACCACCCGGAGACCCGCCTGGTACGGGATAGCTACGTGGATCTGCTGCGGTTTATGGGGCGGGACCGTGAGGCGGACGCCGTAGGGCTGCCGGCGGTGCAAGCAGGTGAGCGGGCCGGATCATAGCGCCACGGTTGTTCTTCCCACCAACCCGGTCGCCTGGTGTCGCCGCCCACGATCAACTGCCTCGAAGAGCTCCGCTCACATCAGCCGAATGAAACGCGATGAGTTGCTCGATAGGGAACGGCTTGCCGATGCCGTAGCCCTGCACGGAGTCGATCCCCACCTCGGCCAGTAGCGCCTTCGTGGCCTCGTCCTCAACGAATTCGGCAGTCGTTTTCAGGTTGAGGATCTGGGCGACGCTGTGAATCGATTTCACCATCGCCAAATCCACTTCGTCGTGCGCGATATCCCGGATGAACACGCCATCGATCTTGAGGATGTCGACGGGCAGGTGCTTGAGGTAACCGAACGAGGACAAGCCGGAGCCGAAGTCATCGAGGGCGAAGTGGCAGCCGTGGCGTTTGAGTCGCTCGATCAACTCCCGAGCGAGATCCAGCTTTGAGATCGACGCTGTTTCCGTGATTTCGAAGCAGAACTTCCCACCCGGAATGGCGGACTGCTCGAACTTCGCTGCAAGGTAGTCATGGAACGTAGCGTCACCGATCGAGTGCCCGGACAGGTTGATCGATACTTGGCCGACGCTGTCGCACAGCGCCTGGTTGTCCTCGAGCACTCGGAACACCTCATCCACCACCCAGCGATCGATGCTGGACACCAACTGGTAGCGTTCCGCGGCGGGGAGGAACGCGCCTGGCGGCAGATCACCGGCCTGCGGGTCTCGCATGCGGATCAGTACTTCGTGATGGAGGTCTTGCGGCGAGGTCAGCGATTCGATTCGCTGCACGTATAGCCTGAAGCCGTCGTTCTCCAATGCGTCGTGGATGCGGGTTATCCACCGCATCTCCCCGTGGCGTTTCGCGAGCTCTTCGTTGTCTTCCTGATAGACGTGGACCCTGTTCCTGCCCAAGTCCTTCGCAGCGTAGCAGGCGGCATCGGCGTTTCTGAGCAACTCTTGCAGGTTTGCAACGGTGTTGTCGAACTCCACGACACCGATGCTGAAGCCAATCTTGAAGCTCTTCTCTTCGTGAAAGAAGCGGAACTCTTGGATCGCCTTGATCAGGCTCTGCGTTACCCGCAGGGCATTCCTCAGCTCGCTGTTGTCCAGAATGATCGCGAACTCATCGCCTCCCAATCGCGCCACCGTATCGGTCTTGCGCGTCGTCTTGTTGAGCAGCTGAGCGACCTGCCGCAACAGCTCGTCTCCAGCAGCGTGGCCGCACGAGTCATTGACCACCTTGAAGTGATCGAGGTCGATAAAGCACAGGCAGTGAGAACGCGCACGGGGTGAGGTTCGCTCCGATAGAAGTAGCGTGGCCTGACGCTCGAATTCTCGGCGGTTGTGCAGGCCGGTCAGCGGGTCATGGCTGGCTTCATAGTTGAGCTGCGCTGTCAGTTCGTACTCGTGGGTGACGTCTTCGTGTACCCCAACGAGGTGACAGATCTCGTCGCTCTCGTCCAACACCGAAGAGATGGAGCATCGGTCCCAATACAGCGAGCCATCCTTGCGCCTGCATTGCAGTTCTCCCTTCCACTCCCCGGACTCCCAGATGCTTTCGCGGATTCTCTCCTCGCTGATGTTCACCAGGCGTCTGATGTCGGCGATGCTTCGGTCGATCACCTCTTCGTAGGAGTAGCCCGTGATCTCCAGGTACTTCGGGTTGACGAACTCGATGCGTCCGTCGGGTTCCTGGATCACGATGGCGCTCGATGAATTCGAGATGGCCCGAGAGAAAACCTGCAGCTTCTCCTCCATGATTTTGAGGTTTGTGGCGTCGCTCAGGGTCTCGATGACGCCGTAGATGTCGCCGTCGTCATCGTAGATGGCGGTGGCTTCGAAGATCAGGAACTTCTTGCCGGCAGGGGTGTGGCACCAGTTGCGTGCCACCAGGCCTCGCCTTCGACTCGAGGCCCGCTGCACGTGATCGTAGAGATCTGATTTCTGCGCCCAGTCCTGGTCCAGCACCATATCGGCGAGGCAGGGGCGTGCTGATTCGTAGAACCCGCGCCAATGTTCACCGGTGTTGAGCACTTGAGACGACTTGATTCCCGTCATCACCTCGCACGCGTCGTTCCAGAAGATCACCTTCCTGTCTGTGCTAATGACGAACGTGGCGGCCCCAATACTGTTGAGCCACTCCAGGTGATTGTCTGCTTCGCTCCCCTGCATGCACGGCGCCTTGTTCTGGTGCTGTCTCTACGACTGCAGCAATTCGGGTATCGGCTGGCGGGCGATGGGATTTAGGGGTTCCTGCACATAATCCAATTCGCTGGCGTTGGATGGGGAAGTGGATCACATAGATTAGCGAGGAAGCTAAGTTGCGAATGGTAAAATAAGGCCGAGGCGGTCGCTCACTTCCCTACAGGTGCTTGACCATGAAAACGTTGAAATCCGTAGCTGTGTACTCGCCAAAGGAAGCGCACCACGTAAATCCATTGCGTAGGTAGAAGCCATGAGCGGCTTCGAAGGCCTCGCCAGTGCCCGTCTCGAGGTAGAGCGCTCGATAGCCACGACGCTGGGCTTCATCGGTCATCGTATCGAGTACTCGCTGGGCGACCCCGCGGCGCAGATACTGGGGCCGCGTTCTCATCGACTTCACCTCGCCGGCGTCCGGGCGAAGCTGTTTGAGGGCGCCGCAACCGCATAGGGCGCCCTCGAGCCAGGCCGTCCAGAAGGTGATGTTGGGCGTGCGTAGAGCGTTGATGGCGAGGGCGTTGACGTGACCCGGTGGGGAGTTGCCCTGCATCCCTTGCAGGTGTTCGGCGATGAGTTGTTGGACGTCGGCTGACGTCAGGTCGTCCTCGCGCACGCGAAGGTTCAGCGCCTCCTGCAATGTGCCACCCTCAGCCGAAGATGCCCGAGATGGCGCTTGAGATACCCTCGACCACAGCGCTGAGGCCGTCGACCAGTGCTTGCACGACGCCCGAGATCACCTCCACGAGTGAGTCGCTCGCCGGTGCGACAGGCACCCCGATCGCCACCAGCGCCACCGCCACGGCGGCGAGGGCGATGAAGTTCATCCCCAACACCACGATGAATACGACGGCGCCGATGATCGTCATCGCACATGTCGCGTTCAGCAGGCGTCGAGCGACGGATCGCGGTGGGTTTCTGGGGGTCTTCGATTGATCTTGCGGCATATGGTGCCTCTCCTTCGGTCGTCGCTCACCCACCTTGGATGCGGGACGCCGCCGGTAGGTTAGCGTGCCAACGTAATCTCATGGGTCGTAGGCGCCGATTTCCACTCGCATGCCGTCGGCGTCGCGAAAAAAGATGGCGCTCCCATCGTCGAAGGCTTGAATGGCTGGAACCTCAAAGCCGCCGTCCACCATCCACTGCGCCACCCGTTCGATCTCTTCGCGGTTCTGCGCCGTGAAGCCCAGGTGATTCAGGCCCGGGGCATAACGATGGTAGCCACGTTCGGGCTCTTTCGCGGGCCGGAAGTCGAGGTGAAATCCATCGCCGTTCCTGAACACGTGAGCGCGCAGCTTCTCGAATCCGATGGCCGGTAGCAGGCGATCGTAGAAGCCGATGCCGTGCTCCAGATCCGACAGCAGCACCACCATGTGATCAAGTGTCATGCCTGTGCCCTTTCGAGTCGTGTGAGAGCAGGGTAGCGCGTGCCTGGCCCTACGGGCCCGATGGCGGTCCGACTACTTGCGATTCAACAACCCTAGCCAGAACGCGATCTCGAAGCCCGCACCCACCACCAGCAGGGTTATCGCCCCGGTAGCGGACCCCGCCACGTAGAGCACCATCGCCACGAGCAAGCACAGGAGCGGCCAGAGTGTTCTCATCATCATCATCGAGCTCCCGTCTGAACCACGGTCCGCCGTGGTGAGGCGGTTCGACCGAGCGCCGGTCGAACCGCTTGAGCGCCTAGCGCCGCGCGTCGCCGCCGGCGAACACCTGGTCCACCGGCACCACGGTTAGATCGCCTTCCTCAAAGCCAAGGGGCATCACCGAGATCACCGCATCCTCCGCGGCCAACTCCGGCTTCGGCGAGTTGTACTCGATCGGTGACGGCAGATCCCCCGCCAGACGCGCCTTGAGGTCGGCCGCATCCTTGGTGATGAACACGTACTTGAGGTTATCGATTTGCAGGTGCTCATCGATCACCCGGTTCACATCGGCCAGCGTGAGCTTAGCGAGACCCTCACGCACGTAGGTGACGAAGTCATCGGTCTCGTAGTACTGGCTGTCGACGCCGTAGCCGAGCTGGCGCGACTGAGTCTTCACCAGCAAGCTCACGAACTTCTGCAGGTAGTTGCGCGTGGCCTCGAAGTCCTCTTCGTTCATGCCGAGCTCGAGCAGCTGCGAAAGCTCGTGCATGGCCACACGGGTGGCGAAGTGCGCATCGTTGTTGTTGCGCAGGGGGCGTAGCCATACCTGGAACAGCTGGGAGCGCCGGCCGAGGTTGGCGTCCGGGTGGAACTGGTACATGCCGCGGGGGAAGTACTCGATGTAGGCGTAGTCCCCGTAGTTCATGCCGCGGGTCTCGCGGATGCGGTTGTAGAGGTGGCTGTTGGAGCTGCGGTGCTCGCCGAGCCAGGAGCGCACCAGCCACAGGGCCACCCAGTCGTCGTCGCCGCGCACGAGGTTGATGGGCGCGCCGAAGGACACGGCCACGGCGGGCGTCTCCTTCTCGATGATCACCGCCTGGTGACCGTCGATGGCCGGAATCTCCGGCAAGGCGGCGAGCGGCTCAGCAGTGGCGCGCGGGAGGCCATCGGCGAGGGTCTTGCTGAGGTGGGTGACCAGCGTCTCGTCGTATCCGCCGGCTAGGCCGAGCGTTAGGTTCTCCAGGGTGAAGTGCGCGGCGTAGAACGCCTTCACATCTTCCAGGGTGGTCGCTTCAAGATCGGCCACGAGGCCGAGGGTGGGGGCGCCGTAGGGGTGGGCGTCGCCGTACACGTAGCGGTACAGCATCTCCTTGCCGAGTTCCTCGTCGTTGTTGCCGATGAGGTCGGTCTTGAGCGCGTTCACGGTCTGGGTGCGGATGCGTTCGAAGTCGCTCTCGCGCCAGCCGGGGTGTGTGACCTGCTCGATGACGATGTCGAGCCACGCCTCCAGGTTGTCCTTATGCACGCTGCCCGAGAGGCGCACCATCTCCTTGTCCACCTGGGCGTTGAAGCTGGCGGCCATGGGGAACAGGGCATCGTTGATCTCGGTGATCGTGCGCGAGGCGGAGCCGGCGTCGGTGAGCATCTGCGCGGTGAGGTTGGCGATGCCCTTGTGGCCCTGCGAATCGCTGGCGGCGCCAGTGCTGAAGACGAGGGATACGTCGACCAGCGGCGAGCTGGCCGAGGGTAGTTGCACCAGGTTGATCTCGGCGCTGGCGGCTGCGGCTACCTCGTCGATGGAGGGGATGGGGCCTAGGTGCGCCATGGCCTCATCGTTGGAGAGGGTCACCTGCACCATGGCGGCGTCGGTGAAGTAGGCGTCGGCCTGGGCGCGCAGTTCCTCGGGCGTGAGCGCGTCGTAGCTGCGGTACAGGCGGTTGATGGTCTCCGGCGTGCGTTCGAAGTGCACGTAGTTGGCGAGGATCTCGGCGATGGAGTCCGAGTTGTCCATCTGCGCGACGAAGCTGTACTTGAGGCGGGACTTGGTGGCCTCGAGCTTCTCGGCGGGGATCAGCTCCGTACGCGCGCGGGCCAGGGTGTCGAGCAGTGCCTTACGGACCTCTTCGGCGGCCTCGGGCTTGGCCAGGCGAGCGCCGATGAGCAGCAGGTTGGGGTCCTTGCGGTCCGGGAAGTAGCCGAACAGCTGATCGACGAGTTGCTTCTCGAGCACCAGCTCGCGGTAAACGTCCGAGGAGTCGCTCAGGTAGATCTGCTGGATCACGCCGAGTGACGGCATGGCGGACGCGTCGGCGTCGAAGGCTGGGCCGCGGAAACCGATGGCGAGCCAGGGTTGGGTCGGTGCCTGCCACTCCACGTGCGCGACCCGGGTGCCGGACGGGGCCGGCTCGGCGGGCACGGGCACGTCGTAGTCGCCGCGCTCCCAGGCGCCCCAGTACTTCTCGACGAGGGCCAAGGTCGGCTCCACCTCGAGGTCGCCGACCAGGATGATCGTGGTCTTTTCGGGACGGTACCAACGATCGAAGAACACCCGCGAGTACTCGAGCTGGTCCGGCATGATCTCGATGTCACGCAGGAAGCCCATGGTGGTGTGCTTGTAGGTGTGCACGTCGAAGGCGAGGTCGCGGATGCGCTCGTAGAGGCCCTGCACGGGGTTGGAGAAGTTCTTCAGGTACTCGCCCTTCACGGCCAGGGCTTCCGTGCGGAACTGCTCCTCCGTGTAGAGGAGGTTAGCGAAGCGATCGGCCTCGATCTCCAGCACCTTCTCGAGGTCTGCCTTGGTGAAGGTGATGTGGTAGTTGGTGTAGTCGTCGGTGGTGTAGGCGTTCTGGTCGGCGCCGGCGTTCTTGAGGATGGCGCCGTAGGCCTCGGCGCTGAACGTCTCCGTGCCGCGGAACATCATGTGTTCGAAGAAGTGGGCGAAGCCGGACTTGCCTTCCTCCACCTCGTTGCGTGAGCCGGTCTGCACGGGAATCTGCAGCGAGACGATGTCGGGGTAGTCCGTGGGCACCACTATCACGCGCAGACCGTTCGGCAGATCGCGCATGGTGTAGGGCAAGTCGAACACCCGGTTCTCGCTGGCCGTGTCCTGCGCGCTCGCCAATGGAACGCTGAGCAACAGGGCAACGCTGAGCGTCAGCAGCGCGCCTAGGCGTGCGGGGCGTAGGGGGAGCGGGGTAGGCATGACGATCTCCTTCGCGTCCGGCCGTCGGTGGTTACAGGCGTCGTCGCCCGGCCGAGGCTTCGGGGGGTGTTCGGGTGCGCCCCGGCGGTTGCGGGGGCCGCGTCTGCGGCTAGGCGTCGCGAGGCGCCGCCGGCGATTGTAATCAATTTCGCGCCTGGATCTGATGCCCGAGGGGGCGCTTAGGTCGCCGTTACCGCCGTTTGACGCCGATTTGGCTTTGCCAGGCAAAATCAACAGGGGCACCTCCACTCCCCCTCCGAGAATATCTCCGACCTCTCGCCCCTGCTTCGCCGCTTCCCATGATGAGACCAACACATACCGCCGGGAACAACGGCAGAAGGATCTTGTTATGACAACTTACGCGCGATATCTGGCCATCCTCATGCTCACGATGGCGCTCGGTGCTTGCGGGGGCGGCGATGGAGGGGGTGGCGGCGATGCGCCTACCCAGCCACCCACGGGCGACGCGGGCGACGCGGGCGACACGGGCGACACGGGCGACACGGGCGACACGGGCGACACGGGCGACACGGGCGACACGGGCGGCGGCGGAGACACCCCCGGGGATGACGACGACAGCAGCGACGGCAACGCCGATCAGGGGCAGGCCCCGGACGTCTTCTTCAACAGCCTGAAGGCCTGGGGTGACTTCGCGCCCAAGTCCCTGGACGAGGCGGGTGAGGGTGTCGAGATCGTCGACGTGGACGAGGCCGCCAACCTCGAGGAGGTCGTAGATCCAAACAACAACCTCAAGGTGTGCACCACCGAGAAGGTGGACTTCTACAGCACGCCCGAGGAATACGTGATGTTCTCACCACCCACCAACGTGCTCTACCCGGGTGCCCTGGTGGTAGGCGAATCCTTGCGCGACGGCGCTACGGCGGGCGACATCCTGCCCATCAACGTCGCCCAGCGCACGCCCGTGACCGTGACCATCGCGGCTTGCAACATCCCGAACAACTTCCGTGAGGTGCAACCGACCCTGGCCGCCGTGAATAGCGCGGTTGCCGACATCATCTCTGAAGCTGAGCGCCTCGACGCCGATTGCATCAACGCTCAGGGCAATTTGCGGGTCGAGACCTATCGCAACGAACGCCAGCGGGCCCTGCGGGCGGGCTTCTCGGGCCGCTACTTCGGTTTCTCTGGCAGTGCGTCCGGGAGTTTCAGTCAGGAGAGCACGGAGAATTCCGTTGCCGCTGTCTTCCGCGAAACACTCTATACCGTCGATATCTCTGCGCCGCAGACGCCGGCGGGCTGGTTCAGCGAAGCGTTCACTGCCGACCTTCTGCAGGAGCAGGTCGACATCGGCACCATGGGCGAGGACAACGTGCCCGCCTACGTCGCCCGCGTCACCTATGGACGTATCCTAACCTCGACGATGACTTCCAACTACAGCGAGGAGGAGATGCGTGCCGCCTTCGAGTTCAAGTACAACTTCCCGGGCGGTGAGGTGAGTGGTGATGCAGCGGCGCGCTCGCAGACCGTGCGTGAGGAGTCGCGCCTGACCCTGTCCTACCTTGGCGGGTCTGCGGAAGCCACCGCGGCCATGCTTCAGTCCAACGACTGGACGCAGTACTTCGGCGTGCCCGTGACCGCGGCGGACGCCGTACCGATCTCCTTCGAGCTGCGCAGCGTAAGCGACAATGTGCCGGCGGTGGTGCAGGAGCTGACCTCCTACAATCGCACTACCTGCCTCGACAAGCTTGGTGGCGACGCGACCTTCGCCTTCTCCAACAAGCTGAGTTTCGATCCGCAATTCAGCGCCGCCGGCCAGCAGGTGCTAGTCGGTGACCTGGACGGTCGCAACGGCGAGGACATCGTCTGGGCGGCCACCGGCACGTCGGCGCGCGGTGAGGTGGCTGTGGCCTTCGCTAACGGTGACGGTACCTTCGAGCCCCTGGTGCTGGGCGAGCACGAGGCAGTGAACGGCGAGCTGGGGAACTTCACGGTTCAGCTGCAAGATGTGGATGCGGACGGCAGGCTGGACATCGTGTTCAGTCTCCTCGGTAACGGTCGCAACACCGTCTTCGTTGCGTTCGTCAAGGGGGATGATGGACGAGAGTTCGTCTACTCGGCGCCGCAACTGCTCTCCACCGCTGGCGGGTGGGAGAACTACGCGGCCTACGCCGGCCAGATGGACGCGCAGCGCGGCACGGACCTCGTGTTCAACAACGTGCCCAACAGCGACAGCATCAACCGCACCTACACCGCCACCGCGGTCGACACCACGGCGCCAGGCTTCGATCTGCGAACGGATCCGTTGTTCGAACTCCAGCCTTTCGTGGACATCGGCCAGAACTTCTCGAACTACGATTTCACCTACGTCGCCGACTTCAACGGCGACGGCTACGACGACATCGCCTGGCAGATCCTCTCGGCCACGGACAACCGCCGTTGGTTCGCGATGGGGTCGTCCACCGGCCTCGTCGGCGTGCGTTTTCAGGACCTGGTAGGCAACTGGAGTCGCTTCACCGGGCTCGTGGGAGATGCGACGGGCGATGGGCGGGCCGACATCGTCGAGCCACGTACCCTAGGTACTTGGGATTCCCTGTCTATCTTCATCGGCGAAGGGGC
This sequence comes from Pseudomonadota bacterium, assembly GCA_039815145.1. Taxonomy (NCBI): domain Bacteria; kingdom Pseudomonadati; phylum Pseudomonadota; species Pseudomonadota bacterium. The sequence continues at coordinate 6,048 of JBCBZW010000078.1, read as the reverse complement.
TGGAGTGTCGGCGGGGGGCGCCGCCACGGTGCTGGATCCACACACCTTCAAGTTTCGCAACCGCAACCCGGAAGATGTGGCGATTCGCGATCTGTTCGGACCGCTGGCAAGCGGTCAGGCGAGCGGTGGCTTGGCCGAGTGGGCGCCGGACGTGTACCTCGCCGACGTCGACGGCAACGGCGCCGATGATCTGCTGATCAACGATAAGGGTTACGGCAACAGCCTGAGTAACTCGATAGGTGTGGGTCTAGCCATCGCCGGCGGATCGGAGTTCACCTTCACGCGCGTATCTCAGGTGCTGGCGCCGGCCGAGGACTGGTCCCAGTACACGCTACGGGTTGGGGACGTGAACGGGGATGGTCGCGACGACGTGCTGTGGCTCTCCAACGCGGTGACCAATAGCGTGTACGTGGGTCTTGCGCGCGGCGAGTAACGGCGCTCCTGGGGGGGCTGGCTGCAGTGTCAGCCAGTCTCCTCAACTCATGGCGCGACGCAGCCAAGCCTTGGCGAACTTCAGCTCGTCCACGAGCACCGTGCGGGACAGGCCTAGCTCTGCGGCCGTGTCCTCATATGAGAGGCCACCGAAGTAGATGAGCTCAACCGCCTGCACCAGCGTCGGATCTTTCTCCCCCAGGCGAGTGAGGGCGTCATCGAGTTCCAGCACGTCGAGGCTCTGGCCGCCGTCGCTTTGCGCAGAGGTCTTCAGCGTCAGCCGCTGCATCTCGCCGCCGCGTTTCTGGCGGGATTTGCTGCGCGCGTGGTCCACCAGGGCGCGTCGCATGATGCGTGCTGCGAGGGAGAAGAAGTGCTGGCGATCATTGACGCTGGCGTTGCCGGCGAGCAAGGACAGGAAGGCCTCGTTCACCAGGGCGGTAGCTTGCAGCGAATGGCCCTCGGCCTCCCCCCGCATGAGTCGTCCGGCAATGCGCCGCAGTTCGTCGTAGACGATGGGCGAGAGGGCCTCGAAGGCGGCCGCGTCGCCTCCTTGCCAACTCGCCAGCAAGCGGGTGATGTCCGGTGTATCGTCCACGAGTCAGTCGCGCTCACGCTGGCGGACACGCCGCCTGAATGAACATTAGAACAGGCGAGTGAGCGCTCAGCCAGGACCTACAACATGCAGATATCGCAATGGTCGACCCTGAAAGCGTATTTCCGCGAACTCAGTGAGCTGCCACCCCTGCGTCAGCAGGCGCGTTTGGCGGCGATTGCTCGGGAGGAGCCGGCACTGGCCACGGAGCTCTCGGAGCTGCTTCGTGCCGAAGACCCGCAGGACGAATCGATCACCGGTGGCGTTCAGTCCCTGCTCGGCGAGTTCGCCGACGCCCACGTGGCGGGCCGACTCGGTGCGCTGGTGGGCAGCTATCGCATCACCGAGCACCTTGCCCACGGCGGTATGGGGGATGTGTTCCTGGGGGAGCGTGCGGACGGCACCTTCGAGCAGCGCGTGGCGATCAAACTAATGCGAGCGGGCTTTCGCAGCGAGGAGGATCTACGCCGCTTCGACGCCGAGCGGCGCCTGCTGGCACGCCTCGACTCCCCCGGCATCGCCCGGGTGCTCGACGGTGGCAGCATGGGCGACGGTACGCCCTACCTGGTGATGGAGTACGTCGATGGCGTGCCTATCGACACCTACTGCACGGAGCAGGCACTTTCCCTGCGCGCACGGATCAGCCTGTTCCGTGAGGTATGCAGCGCTGTGGAGTTCGCCCACCGCAACCTCGTGGTGCATCGCGACCTCAAGCCCTCCAATATCTTGGTGACGCGCGAGGGCCAAGCAAAGCTCCTCGACTTCGGCATCGCCAAGCCGATCGACGATGGGGCCGGCGATGCCACCGAGGCATCGGCGCGCGCCATGACGCCGGATTTCGCCAGCCCCGAACAGGTGTTGGGGCAGCCCATCACCACGAGCAGTGACGTGTACTCCTTAGGTGTGCTGCTCTATCTGCTTACCACAGGCCTTCGGCCCTATTCGACGGCTGGCCTTCGCGCCAGCGAGCGCGAAACCATGATCTGCGAGGCCGATCCCCAGCGGCCCAGCGTCCGCCGCCGCAGTCCGCAGGACGGTCACCCAGAACCGGTAAGCCTCCGCGGCGATGTCGACGCTATCGTGATAAAGGCCCTGCGCAAGCAGCCCGGGGAGCGATACAGCTCGGTGCAGGCCCTATCCGATGATCTGCTGCGCTATCTGGATGGTGCCCCCGTTGCGGCGCGCGACCGGCGTTGGGCCTATGTCCTGCAGAAGTTCCTTCGCCGTCATGCGCTGGCGGTGAGCGGCGGGCTGCTCGGCACGCTGGGGCTCGCCGGCGCGATCGCCTACCACACGCACACGGTGACTCTCGAGCGAGACCGGGCCCAGCTCGAAGCGCGCAGGGCGCAGAGCGTCGCCAACTTCATGACCGAGATCTTCGCCGCTCCCAACCCCGAACAGAGGGGCGTCAACGTCTCTGCGCGCGCGGTGGTGGATGCGGGGGCCGAGCGCCTCGAACGCACGCTGGCGGACCAACCGGACATCCGAGCGGCGTTGCTGACCTCGCTCGGCGAGGTCTATGAATCACTGGGTGAGCCAGATGCCGCCCTGGCCCGGCACACGGAGGCCCGAGAGCTATATGAATCGTTAGGAGATCGTCGTGGCGTGGCTCGAGCCCTTGCCGGTCTAGGCGCCGCGTACGGGGAGAAGCGTGAGTTCGACTCGGCGATCGAGCACTACCTTGAAGCCGTCGCGCTCGAGGAACAGCTGAGTCCGGCCGGTAGCCTTGATCTGGCGCATTACTTCAGTAGCTTAGGCGATGTGTATAAGCGTCAAGGCGACTTCCCCAGCGCCGAGGCTTATCTGCGAGCAGCCCTCGAGCGCTACAGGCAGCTCGGCGAGCAAAGCAGCGAGGCGTACGGTGTCACCCTGATGGGGCTAGGGTCTACCAGGCAGCTGTTGGGTGACTACGCCGAGGCGGAGCAGCTACTGCGCGAGGCGGTGAAGATCATCGAAGCGCGAGTGGCACCAACCAACGCGAAGTACTCCCTGACACTCTTCAATCTTGCTTCAGCGTTAGTGGATCAGCGCAAGTACGCCGAGGCGGAGCAGCTCTATCTGGAGGTGCTGGAGCTCGAGCCCAAGGCTTACGGCCCCGATCACCCGGCCCTCGACAACGCCATGGTGCAGCTCGGCAGTCTCTACCGCGAGACGGGGCAGCTGGAGGAGGCGGAGCGGTACCTGCAGCGGGCGGTCGCCCACTCTGCGCGCACCCGCGGTCGGCGCACCTTCGATACGGGCTACAACCTGCATCAGCTCAGCGTGCTGCAGCATAAGCGGGGAGATCTCTCCGCGGCGCAGTCGGGGTTCGCCGAGGTGGTCGACATTTACGCCGAGGTGCTCGGGGAGGACAGTCCGTACCTCGCATCGGTCTCGGTGGCTTACGCGCGCCTGCTGACCGATGCGGGCAAACCCGACGCGGCCCTCGCGCGGGCGCAGGCCGCCCTGCGCGCGGGGCAGGCGTCCCTGCCAGAGGGGCACTGGTTGATTGCCCAAGCCGGCGCCGTGGTGGGGATCGCGCAGCGTGACCTAGGGGCTGCAGATGTTGCTCAGGCGTCGCTTGCCGAGTCCTTTGCGCAGCTCAGCGAGGTGCGGCCGGGTGACGCCGGGACGATTGCTGCTGGGGAAGCTCTCGCCGAGCTGTACGCGCAGGCAGCCCGCTACGATGAGGCGGCGAGGGTGCGCGAGGCGATCACCGCGCAGCGCAAGGCGGCGGCCACCGAGTAGGAGCGCTGCTTGGTGTGCCCCGTCCCCGGGTGCGAATATGGACGCCCGTTAGATGACGAAGACTGATTGCGCATGGAGGCATTGTTGTTGGTTTTTGGGGGAGTGGTCTATGCGGCCCTCGCCCCATTCGTCTTAATGGTTGTCGATTTCTTTGCTGGGCTTATTGCCCTATTAGTAGATGTCATCGGTTTTAAACGCCAGGGCGCGGAGCGTATAGGGCGAAGTCGCCTCGCGCGCTCGGTGGCCATTGTCCTCGCCGCGCTCGCCGTGCTGTTGTTGGCGCTGCTCTGGATCGTCAACAGTTTCTTCTTTGAGAGTGCCGTGCGCCATGTCTTCGGTGTCCTGGAGCAGCGCAGCGGCGTCACGGCGGACTGCGAGGGAATAGACGGCTCGCTCTTCTCCGGCAAGCTTGCCCTGCGGGACTGTCAGTTCGCTCGCGCGACCCACCCCATCTCGACCTTCGATCTGAGCGTCGAGGAAGTGACTGTCGACTTGCGTATGACATCGTTTCTCACCACCGCCACGTTCGAGACCGCGGCCGTGACGGGGCTCACCGGCTGGGTGGTCAAGGCGCCAGCGCCGGCAGAAGACGACGGTGCGGGTGAGGCGCAGATCGAGAAGCCGCGACGGGACTTCGTGATCCATCAGCTTGCCCTGTTCGATGCGGACGTCGCCGTGTCCGGCACCAACGGCGACGGCAACGCCTACACGCTGGCGGTACGCGTGGATACGTTGTCCAGTGCTCCCCTGCGTTCGCGCATGGCGCTATTCGACATCCTGTTCCGCTCCAACGGCTCCGGCCATATCGCCAATGCGCCGTTCAGTCTTGCGAGCAGGAAAACCCCGGGGGAGGGGCGTGAGACGCAATGGCGTGCCACTGGCTTGCCGGTGGCCAGCCTGGGTGCTGCCAGTGGCGGGATCTTGTCCTGGTTCAGCAGCGGCGTGGTGGATGTGTACGTGGATGACCAATGGGCGCTGAGCGGTGGCGCGGACATCGACATGGACTGGCGCCTGGACTTTCATCGGTTGGAGGTGGCCATCCCGCAGGACACGGGTCCTCTGACGCAGCTCGTGTCGGACCCCTTCGTGCGCTATGTCAACGGCTTCGATGGCGAGTTCCCCCTCGAATTCAGCATGCGCTTGAACGACCGGCAGTTCGAGTACAAGGCGTCCCTGCAAGCCGCTGGGCTGTGGGGCGCCCTCGGTGAATCTGTCAACGCCGTGGTGCGCGAGCTCAGTCTCGTTCCAACCGATGCGGACGCCACGGGCAATGCGCTGAAGGAAGGGGCGATGTCCGTGTTGGAGCGCCTGCGAAGAGGCGGCAAGGATGAAAAGCCCCAGTGAACTGGGCGGCGTTTGCTCCGAGATCTCGCAGGCCCGATGAAGCGGTTGGCGGCATCTGACCAAGCCCCTCCCGCGCTGCCGCAATTTGACTGAGCGGCCCCGGTCGGGTACCAACGGCGATTCTTGCGTGCCGTGCGTAGGGGGAACGCCGGCGCTGGGAGCGCGGTCCTAGAGGGGACGGCGCTGGGTGCTGGTCAGCGCAAGGCAATCATAAGAATCACACTTCAGGAGGGCCTGTGAGCAGCGCCACCACCACTGACGTCGCGGGCGTCGCCCCATACGACGAGAGCGACACCCTGTTCGGCCATCCCAAGGGCCTCTACGTGTGCTTCGCCACCGAGCTCTGGGAACGCTTCTCCTTCTACGGGATGAAGTACCTCCTGCTCCTGTACCTCACCAAGTACCACCTGTTCAGCGACGGCGCGGGCCTCGACGTCCTCGGCGCCTATGCGGGTCTCGTGTACGCCCTGCCCGTCATCGGGGGCCTCCTGGCCGACCGCTACCTCGGCATGCGCAAGGCGGTGGTCTTCGGCGGCATCCTCCTGTCGCTCGGGCACTTGCTGATGGCGGTGGAGGGCCACCAAGCCGTGTTCTACGCGGCGGGGACCATCCTCCAGGACGCGCTCACCCTCGCCGATGGCACCGTCCTCGCGGCAGGCACCACGCTGGCCGAAGACATCACCATCCGCGACACCGGCGCGCTGAAGGTCTTCTACATGGCCCTCGCCCTGATCGTGGCGGGCGTCGGCTTCTTGAAGCCGAACATCTCCACCATCGTCGGCAAGCTCTACGCGCAGGGCGACTCGCGTCGCGACGCGGGCTTCACCATCTTCTACATGGGCATCAACATCGGCTCCTTCACCGCCACCCTGCTCTGCGGCTGGCTCGGTGAGGCCTTCGGCTGGAAGTACGGCTTCGGCGCCGCGGGCATCGGCATGGTGCTGGGCCTG
>JBCBZW010000077.1 GCA_039815145.1 Pseudomonadota bacterium | reverse complement strand
CGCAGGTGCGCGGGCGCGTCGCTGTAGTCGGCCATCGTCGGCCCGAGCGTGATGTAGACCACCAGGGCGTTCAGCGACCGAAAGCAATCGAGCAAGCGCTGGGTGTTGGGCACGATGAGCTGCTCGATGCGATCGAAGCGATAGGCGGCGGACGCCAGCGTGCCGCGCTCCGCCAGGAGCCGGCCCAAGCCGTACTCGCGACTGCCGCTGGCGTTCTGCATATCCACCACGACGAGCGCAGTCGAGGCGGGCGAGAAAGCGATGTCGCGCGTGAACTCATCGACGTAAGTTGGCTGATTCAATGAAATTTCCTCACTACCTCGAAACTTTCTAGGTGACGGATCAACTTGACCCGCAGCAGCGCTTGCACCGAGAATCTCAAATGTCCGGACATTTACCAAGCGAGACTGCCCATCGTGACGCCAGTGCCCACCGACCCCAGCTCCTCCACTGCCTTGACCGTGACACCGCTGAACGCCGGCTTCGGCGCTCGCGTGTCTGGCCTCGAGCTCAGTGCCACGCCGCGTGCCGAGGAGGTGCAGACCATCCGCGACCTGTGGCACCGCTACAAGCTGCTGGTGCTTCCCGCGCAGGAGGTCGAGGAGCCAGACCTCGTCGGCTTCAGCGCCGCCCTCGGCAAGCTCGAGATCCACGTGCGCGAGGAGTACCTCTCGCCGCAACACCCGGAGCTGCTGTACGTCTCGAACATCCAGCGCGACGGCCGCTCCATCGGCATCCTGGCGAATCGCGAGGTGGGCTGGCACTACGACCAGATCTACCTGCCCAAGCCCGCCGTGGGCTCGCTACTGTGTGCCGTGAACCTCCCCGAGTCGGGCGGCGATACCTTCTTCGCGGACATGGTCGGTGCGTACGCCGCCTTGCCCGCGAGCACGCGAGAGCGGCTGGCTGGCGCCGAGGCCATTCAGTCCTACGCGGCCTTCAACGCCATGTACTCCGTGCCCACCAACCCCGAGCAAGCGGCCCGCACACCGGACCTGCGCCAGCCCGTGGTGCGCACCCATCCCTACACCGGCGAACAGGCGCTCTACCTGTGCCCCGGCATGACCACCCGCATCACGGGCATGTCGCAGCAGGAGAGCGACGAACTGCTGCAGGAGCTCTTCGAATGGAGCGTGCAGGAACGCTTCGTCTACCGCCACCGATGGCAGGTGGGTGACTGCGTCCTGTGGGACAACGCGGCGACCATGCACCGGCGCGACCCCTTCAGCGGCGGCCAGCGCCTGATGAAGCGCACGACCATCCTGCCGGACGAGGACCGCGCCCGCCCCTACTACCGCGCCGAGGCCTCCGCGTAGCGCAGGGCGCCGGCCAGGCGCGCCCCCTGGCTCGCCGCCAACGCTGCGCACAGCTCGATCTGCTCCATCGCCTGGCGCAGCGGGCGTTGGTGGCCGGGCACTTCGCCCCCCTTGTCGGCGAACAATGCGGCTAGCTCCTGCGCGCGACCTGCGCTGCAGAACGTGGCGGCGGGCCCCGGCGAGCGCCGTCGGTACTGGGCGGGGATCACCGCCATCAGCTGGGTGAAGTTGGCGCGGTACCAATCCCAGACCTCGCCTCGCGTCGCTGGCTGTTCGAACAGGGCGTTCACCAAGTCCCAGTTTTCTCGCGTGCCGAACTCGCCCGCCAAGGCCTTCGCCTTTGCCTCAGCCCTGAGCGCCGGTAGATCACTGCGGCCGAGCACTTTCACGGCGACGGCTTCGAAGCGTGGGTCGTCCAGCGCATCGCGGCGCGCCAGCATTCGTTCGACGAAGGGTGCGCCAAGCTCCTGTACCCCGACGGTGAGCGCCGTGTCGAAGCGATCGGCGTCGAGCGCGTCCGCATCGGGCGCCTGACCGAGTCCGACGAAGGCCGCCGCATCGCGGGCCAGCTGGCGGCGCACGGCCGGGTCGCGCGCGTCCAACGCCAGGAAGCGGGCGAGTTCCGTGCGCAGCAACTGGTCCTCCTCCGTGCGCGCCCACGCCAGGGCCGCGAGGCGCGGCCGGTAACGCTCGCCGGCCCAGCGCAGCAGGGCGCGACCCGACGCCTCGTCGAGCACCGTGCTGGCGTAGCGGCGCAGGCGTGGCATCGGCGCGGTGACCACCAGGCGATGCTCCGCCGCGGCCGCCGCCTCCACCACACGCAGCAGCGTGCTGGCCGGAAGGTCGCCAGCCTCGAAGGCGGCCATGGCGCTGTCGATCACCGTCAAGGCCTCGGTGGGGCGCAGCGACGGCAGCGCCGTCAACAGGGCTTGCCAGCCTTCGGCAGCGAGTGAATAGCGGTAATAGCCTGCGCCATCCGCGTTGGGATGCACCCAGGCGGGACAGTGCCCCGCCGGCGCCGGCAGTTCGAGTTCGCGATGGGCCTCGCGCAGCAGGGTGCAGGCGCGTCCCGTCGCCCCGGCTTGCGCCCCCGCAAAGGCGACGCATACGGGAATCACCCAGCGCTGGGTCACCGCCTCGTCGCTCGCAGGCGAACCCAGGGGTAAGTAACGTTGCTGGCCGAGCACCACGCGTGGCGGGGCGTCCTCGGCGCATTGCAGCTGCACGCTGACGGCCGGCACGCCGGGCTGCTCCACGAAGCTGCGGAAGGACTCCGTGAGCGCCGGCTCACCGGAGGCCTCGCCGATCGCCTCGAAGAAGTCGACGGAGTCTGCGGTGCCATCCGCGTAGCGCGCCACGTAGCGGCCGAGAGCTGGGCGAAACGCCTCGGCACCAAAATAGGCGTCCGCCATCGCGATCAGCGCCGCCCCCTTGCTGTAGGGGATCGACGTGTAAGCGTTGCGGATGTCCTCGTTGAGGGCGATCGGCTCGCGCACGCGGCGCACGCTGGCCAGGGAGTCCTTTTCCATTGCGCCCAGGGTTCGCGCGCGGGCCGTCATGTCGTGCCCGGCCTCGGGCTCCCACTGGGTGAGCACGAAGGGGGTGGCCCAGGTGGCGAAGCCCTCCTTCAGCCACAGGTCATCCCACCAGGGTGGGGTCACCACGTTGCCGAACCACATGTGGGCGATCTCGTGGGCATGCACGGAGATCAGGGCGCGACGCACGGCGGGCGGCGGCGTGCCGTCGACGAGGATGCGTTGCTCGCGGTAGCTGATCGCCGCGGCCAACTCCGTGGCCCCGCTCGGCCACTGGGGCGCGGCCACGATGTCCAACTTCGCGTAGGGATAGGGCTGGCGCAGGGACGCCTCGAAGATCTCCACGAAGCGCGGGGTGATATCGAGCACGTAGGCCAGGGCATCGCCCCGTCCCTTGCGCGCGATCCCCCGCAGGGGCAAGGGGGTCTTGCGCACCTCGTTGGCGGGAATCGGCGGGCGCTCCACCACATCGAAGGGACCCACCGCCAACGAGAGCAGATAGGTCGAGAGGGGTCGGGTGGTGGCGAAGGTCACCCGCTCCATCCCCTCGCGAGCGGCCTCACGGCTCACTTCCGGGCCATTGGAGATGGCGGCGTAGCCCGCGGGAATCGTCAGCGAGATATCGAAGGGTGCCTTGAAGCCGGGCTCGTCGAAGCCGGGCAAGTACTTTCGGGCCTGGATGGACTCGGATTTAGCCAGGGCGTAGTACTCGCCTTGCTCTTCCACGGCGAACAGACCCGCTAGGTTACGATCGAAGGGCGCGTCGTAGTCCAGGATGAGGGTTACCTCGCCTGGCCCAACCGGCGCCCCCTCGATGTCGATGCGCGCAACGCCCGACGCCAGCACGTCGTGCCACTGCGCCGCCCGTCGCGACGGGCCCGCGATGATCTCGGCACGTGCCACCTGCACGCCAGCGCCGTGCAGCCACAGATGGGACAGGGCTTCGTCCAGTTGCAGACGGATCGTGACCCGACCGCCGAAGCGCTCCTGACGTGGGTCGATGCCCAGCTCCAGCTGGTAGTGCAGCGGGCGCACCTGGGGCGGCAAGCGCCCGCGGGGCGCAGCGTCCGGGTACGCGGCGAGGGCCGAGGTGGCGAGCAACGTGCCCGCCAGGGCGTTCAACAGCAACAGCGCAAGGCACGCGGTGGATCTAGCGAGCATGGATGAGTCTCAGCAGTGAAAGCGCAGCGCCGATGATCTCGTGACGCCACGCCCAGCGCCAGCGGCTTGCCGTCGGCAGGCGCTGCCTAGGCGGGCCAGCGCACCTCAGGCAGGGCTTGGAACGCGGGACGCGCGAAGTGAAAGCCCTGAAAGAGCGTGAGGCCGAGATCACACAGGGCGGTGAGTTCCTCGCCGTGTTCGATGCCCTCGGCGACCACGCGAATGCCCAACTCCTCGGCCAGCTCGACCACCTTGCGCACGATCGCCTGGCGCACGCGATCGCACTGGATGTGTCGAATCAGCGCCATGTCGAGCTTGATCAAATCCGTCTGAATCTCCGCCAGGAGCGTCAGGCCAGCGTAGCCCGCACCGAAGTCGTCGAGGGCCGTCAGAAAGCCATGTTCCTTGTAGACGGCCACGATGTTGCGCAGGTGGTGCGTATCGCGCACCTGCTCCGCCTCGGTGAACTCGAAGAGGATACGCTCGGCGGGAAATCCCGTCGCCTCAGCCGCCGCCAGCGCGGCGCGCAAACACTGCTCGGCACGATAGACCGCGTTCGGCAGAAAGTTGATGCTGAGGTAGCCGTCGACGCCGAGCTTGGCACCGAGTTCGATCGCCTTGATCCGACACTGTTGATCGAAGCGGTAGCGATTGTGCTCATCCACCTGCGCCATGATGGTGGCTGCCTCTTCCCCGGCCATTCCACGCACCAGGGCTTCGTGGGCGAAGATCGTCTTCGTTTGCAGGTCGACGATGGGCTGGAACGCCATCGTGAAGTCGAAGGCGAGTGGCGGGCTGGTGGTACAGCCCTCGCAAGGCGACGCAGGCGGTGGGCGATCCGTCATGCCGCTGCTTGCGCGAGGTCACGAGCACGCAGGACCCGAAGCGCCAGGGATCCGTCCGCGTGCGGCCGAGAAATCTGCGCTGGCGTACAGTCGATCAGCCTAGTCCTCCTTAGGTGTATCGGGCGCCTTACATCCCACCGCGCAGCACTGACCGGGCTGGCGACGCCGCGCCGGCGCGCCACTCTCGCCGGTATTGGCGACGCCGCGGTCGAGCAAGCGCTCCACCAGCGCTCGCCGCTCGGGCAGCGGGTAGTTGCGGTGAATCTCCCGCTTCATGGCCTGGGGAGAGCCACCGCCGTGAAGAGAGATTACCGAATACCATCCGGCAGTATTTGAGGCCGTCAGATCTTCGAGCAATCGCGCCACTTCCATACGCTGAGCGTAGGGCACATCGGGACTAGCGGTCAGCAAATCGCTTAGCTTGGCCGCTGTCGCAGGATTGTGGTCCTCATCGGGGCCTGGCAGGGCGACCACCAGACCGCCAGATACATCGTGCGCTAAGCGATGCATATCGTAGATCTGGTTGGCGAGGAGCAGCTTGCCAACGTTGGCGAACACGGGCTCGGGCTGCACGTTGCCGGCGGGGTCCTCCAGGGCGTAGGCCGAGGCCGCCACGCCGCAGGCGTAGAAGCCCTCCACGATGGTGATCAGCTCGACCAGGTCTTCGCGGATGTGCTGCACTCGATTCGGGTCCAGCCCGTTCGCCTCCGCCATCAGCAGCCCCGCGCCGATCAGCAGATCGCCGAAGCCCGCGCGGGCGCCGATGCAGCTGTGCCGGTGGTGGGCCGCGTAGCTCGTGACGAGCAGCTCCGAGTGCATCCACTCGCCGGCCATGAACACGCGTTCGTGCGGCACGAACACATCTTCGAAGATGCACACCCCGGTCGACTGGCCGTAGCGCGCGCTGAACTTCGCCGCCGGCTCACCCGGTCGACCGGCCGGGCGGGTCACGATGGTGAGGCCCGGCGCGTCGACGGGCACGGCGCAGCACACGGCGTAGTCCGCATCGGCCTCGCCCATGGTGCGACAGGGCATCACCAGCAGTTCGTGCATGTAGGGCGCACCGGTGACGATCGCCTTCACTCCACGAATCACGATGCCGTCGGCGCGCCGCTCCACCACCCGCACGTAGCTGTCCGCGTTAGGTTGCGCGTGGGGGTGCAGGCGACGATCGCCCTTGCCGTCGGTCATGGCGACGCCGAGGGTGAGGTCCCGTCGCTGCACCTCGTGCAGGTAGGCGAGGAAGCGGTCCGGTAGCTCATCGGCGCCGTCCTCGCCGAGACGGTGGCTCAGCTGGTAGATGGCGTTTAGAGCATCGTGGGTGAGGTAGCGCTGGGCACAGCCCGTCTCCCGACACACGAGCCGGCAGGCCTCGAGCTTCGACAGCAGGTCCTCCGAGTGCCGGTTGATGTGCAGCATGCGATTGACCGCGAGCCCCGAGGACGCCTGCTCGGCCACCATCAGGGCGCGCGTATCGTCCTGCAGGGCGAGATCGTAGGTCACCCCGACTGCGGCGACACCCGGTGCCAAACGCGGATCATCGGCGACGGAGGTCACCTCCTCGCCGTTGCAGTACACACGAGGGGAGTAGGCGCGCAGGCTCTCGCGGTAATCGGCAGCGCTCATCAGGAGATTGGTCACGGACAGATCCTCTCGCGGGTCGCTCAGCGTTCGCTCACCAGGGCTGAGGCCAGCCCTGTGAGATCCGCCTGTTGGTCCAGGTTCAGCAGCAGATCTCGGATCTGCTCGGCGTGTGCACGATCGATCACGCGCTCGGCGTTGGCGAAGAACTTGGCCTCCACATCCGCCGGCGCGAGCGGGTTCTCGCGCGCCCCGCGGTTCACCGCCTGGCGCTGGGTGACGCGGTTGCCATCCTTGAAGGCCACGGTGATCTCACCGCTGTAGTGCGTGGGGTAGGCGGAGTTCGGATCGATCTCGTAGGAGACGCGATCGATCAGTGCCAGCACCTCCTCGTCGCTACGCGTCGCCGCCTCGAGGTCGCCCAGGGTGAAGTGCCCGCGCAGGAGCGTCACCGCCACCGCGTAGGGCAGGCTGAACTGAGCGTCGTAGTCGCTGCTCGGCCGCCGCTTCTTCTCGAAGGGCTCGCACACCACCCCGACCTGACGGGGATGCAGGCGCACGGTGATCGCCTCGACGTTCTCGGCGGCGAAGCCCGGCGCCTCGCGTAGCGCCAGGGCGGCATCGATGAAGGCGTGATTGAAGTGGCATGCAGGGTACGGTTTGAACGCGATGTTCAAGGTCTCCCACTCGGCGCCGAGGTCCTCCCCCACGCCGGTGATGTCAAGGCCATGGTCCGCCCCCAGGTGCAGGTTGTAGAGGCCGTAGCGCCCCTCGTAGGCCCGCTTCGGCCCGAGGAAGCCGCCGGCGGCCAGGGCCGTCGCCGTGGTGGCGCTGACAGCGGCCCAGCCGGGATGCATGCGCTTGGTCCAATCGCCATCGTCGAGGAACTCCAGGCTGCCCGAGGCCATGCTGAGCACGATGCCCTGGGCGCTCACGAGTTGCTCTAGGGTGAGTCCGCTGAGCCGTCCCGCGCAGAGCGTCGCACCGTAGGCGCCGATCATTCCCGTTGGGTGATGGCCACGGTGCTGGAAACGCCCCTGCGCCACGGCGCCCAGGCGAGCGTCCGCTTCGAGGGCCACGATGTAGGACGCGAGGGCTTCGCTGCCACTCGCCCCGTGGGCGAGACCATTCGCCAGGGCCGTCGGCAGGGCGCTGGCCGTGGCGTGGACGACGCTGCCGGCATGCGTATCGTCGAAATCGAGCCCGTGAATGAGGATGCCGTTCAGGAGCATGGCGTCGCGTGGCGCCAGGCGCATGGCCTGACCGATCACCGGCGAGTCACCTGCGCTCGCCAACGGCCGAAGGCCGGCGATGGCCCGGGCGGCAAAGGGGAAGGCACCCGAGGCCAGGCCGATGCCGACGCCATCCAGCATGCACAGCAGCGCGTGCTCGCGCACTGGCGCAGGGATGTCTCCCGGGCGCAGGCCCAGGGCCCATCGTGCGAGTCGCGAAGCGATCAACGGATCGGCACCTGAAGGCTCAGGCAAGTGAACTGTGTTCGACATGGGCGACCTCCAAGGGCGGCTTGAGGCCGCGACGTGCATCCAGGCAGGCTAGTATAGGCAAATGTCCGGACATTAACCCGATGCGCGTCAAGGCCTGCTGCTCGCGACCGCGACCACCACACGGAGACTGACCATGAAGCCACTCGCCGGCCTGCGGGTCCTCGACATCGCCACCTACATCGCCGCGCCGTACTGCGCCACGCTATTCGCGGAATTCGGTGCAGATGTCATCAAGGTGGAGATGCCGGGCGGCGAGCCCATGCGACGTTTCGGCAGTCGCATGGAGTGCGGCGAGACCCTCGTGTGGCTGAGTGAAGCGCGCAACAAGCGCTGCATCACCCTCAACCTCAAGGAGCCGAAGGGTCAGGACCTGTTCCGCCAGCTGGCGGCCCAGGCCGACGTCATCACGGAGAACTTCCGCACCGGCACCCTCGAGCGCTGGGGCCTCGGCTACGATCGCCTGGCCGAGGACAACCCCGGCCTGATCATGCTGCGCGTCACCGGCTACGGGCAGACGGGCCCCTACGCCCAGCGCCCGGGCTTCGGTCGCATCGCCAACGCCTTCGGCGGCATCTCCTACCTGGCCGGTGAGCCCGATCGGCCGCCCGCCACACCGGGGTCCGCCACCCTCGCCGACTACATGAGCGGCCTGTACGGCGCCTTCGGGGTCATGCTCGCCCTGCGCGCCCGCGATCAATCGGGCAAGGGCCAGGTGGTGGACATGGCCCTCTACGAGAGCATCTTCCGCATCCTCGACGAGTTGGCCCCGGCCTACGACAAGTTCGGCTTCGTACGCCAACGCATGGGCGCAGCCACCGTCAACGTGGTGCCCCACAGCCACTACCCCACCGCCGACCAGCGCTGGGTCGCGATCGCGTGCACCAACGATAAGATCTTCGCTCGCCTGGCCGGCGCCATGGGGTGCCCGGAGGTGGCCGGGGACGGCTGCTACGGCACCATCGAGCAACGCGAAGCGGCGCGCGGCGAGGTGGATGGCCTGGTCGCCGAGTGGACCGGCTCCCTGACCAGCGACGAGGTGATCGCCCGCTGTGACGAGGCCTCTGTGCCGTGCGGCCCGGTGGCGGCCATCGACGAGCTCTTCACCAATCCGCAGATCACGGCCCGCGAGAACATCGCCCGCGTCGAAGACCCCCGCGTCGGGGACCTCGCGGTGCCGAACGTGGTGCCTCGCCTAACGGAAACCCCAGGCGCGGTCACGCATCTCGGCGCCGGTGTGGGCGAGCACAACGGTGAAGTCTTCGGCGATCTCCTCGGCCTCGACGAGCGAGCGATCAACGCCCTGCGCGAGGCGGGCGTTATCTGAGGACCAGCAGCCTACTAGCGCTCGGCGCTGGTGGCGTCGGCCAGGGCGACGATGCGCTTGGCGCGCTCCACGATCGGGTAGTCGATGAAATACCCGTCCAGCTGAATCGACGCCGAGCCCGCCGCCTCGGCGCGCTCGAAGGCTGCGATCACCGACCGCGCGTGGGCCACTTCGGCCTCCTTCGGCGAGAAGATCTCGTTGCACGCATCCACCTGCCTCGGATGGATCACGAGCTTGCCTTGGAATCCGTACTCACGCCCGCGCTGGGCGGACGCACGCAGGCGCTCATCGTCGTTGATGTGGATGACCACCGTGTCGATCGGCGGCTCCAGGCCCGCCGCCCGCGACACGCGCACGAGGCGAGATCGCGCGTCCGCCAGCGCGGTCTCCTCCGGCGTCCACTCGCACGCGATGTCGTGGTGGTAGTCACCGGCACCGAAGGCCAGCCGTCGCACCCGTGTGCCGGAATCGCAGATGGCCTCGAGGTTGGTAATACCCAGCGCCGTCTCCACGATCGGCATGAGATCGAGGGTACCCGGTTCGATGCCGCGTTCGCGCTCGAGCGACTGCATGAGCCAGTCGATGGTCTGCAACTGCTCCGGGGATTCCACCTTGGGCAAGACGAACCCGTCGAGCCAGGCGCCCAGCGTCTCGAACACATCGCGGAAGCACCACGCCGTGTCCGTGCTGTTGACGCGGATGTAGCCGCGGCAGGGACGCGGCGCCTGCAGGGCTGCCACCACGACGTCGCGGGTGGCCGCCTTCTCGGCCGCGGCCACCGCATCCTCGAGGTCGAGGATGACGACGTCCGCCCCCACCTGGAACACCTTCTCCACCTTACGCGGATGATTGCCGGGGGCGAACATCCAGGTTCTGTTTGCCGTCATCGTTCACGTCCTTTGGGGTCGAGCCAATCGCGGGTGAGGCTCCACCGATAAGAAAACTGATCCGCCGGATGGTGGGACACGGAGATCTCGAAGATACGATCGTCGTTGCCGCGATAGCGACGCACAGCGGTCAAGGCTGGTGACCCGGCATCCATCGCCAAGGCTCTCGCCACCGGCGCTTCGAGCAACTCCGCGCTGATCTCGAGGTCCACGTTGGTGACCCGCTCGCCGAACTGCTCTTCGATCAACATGTACACCGGCTTCGGCTCGCCGATCCAGCTGGCGACCGCCGCGTAGGCCGGCAGCAGATAGACGTCCGTCCAGCAGATGCGTTGACCGGTCTTGAGCACCTGGCGCACCCCTGACAGGCGGGTCCAGGCGGACCCTTCGGGCACACCGAGTCGTGCCGCGAGCTCGCGATCCAGGCGCAGCTCCTGCTCCTGCTCGCTGATCCGGAGGCGGGTGCCGCCAGGGTATTGGAACAACTCCGACACGCTGCTGACGGATTGCACGAAGGCCTCTACCGGCCGATCGGCGAGCACGGTGGTACCCGCGCCCTTGCGCCGGCCGATCATGCCGCGCTCCTCGAGCACGCGCAGGGCCTCGCGCACCGTGTGCCGAGACACGCCGAAGCGGGCGCACAGATCCAGTTCGCCGGGGAGCAAGGCACCGACGGCGATGCTGCCGGTGGTGATCTCATCCATCAGCGCGTCAGCGATCTGACGATAGCGCGGCTTGGCGCGGCCACCGGCCTTCGGCTCGATTTGTCCGGACATGGTTTGTAGTATGCCAGTTCAACTCCCTACGGTGTTTCGCCTTGCGCACAAGTGCCCCATCAGATGCCGTGATCACCAAGCGGCCGCTGAAAGACAACGCTGGTCACCCCACCTTTGGCGTGGAGGTCGGCGGCATCGACCTGCGCGATGCCGACGACCAGCTCCTGGAGCTGCTGGCCACCACCTGGTCCGAGCATCCCCTGGTGCTGATCCGCGATCAGCTCCTGGACGAGCGGACGCTCATGCGCGTGAGCGGGGCCTTCGGCGAACTCGAGCAAGTGGTGCGCAAGGACATCCACTCCCGCTACCACCCGGAAGTCGCTCTGGTCACGAACCTGTACCTCGAAGACGGCACTAACCTCGGCGGCCTAGGCAGCTACGAGCTGCGTTGGCACACGGACCAGAGCTATCGCGAACGCCCGGCCACCGGCGCCGCCTTCTACGCCATGGAAGTCCCCCCGGAAGGTGGCGACACCCATTGGATCAACACGGTACTCGCCTACGACGGGCTGGATCACGAGACCCGCGCGCTGATCGATGCACGCCACGGGTTGTTCGCCTATCAGATGTACAACACCGACATCACCGATGAACCCGGCGTGCGCTCGATTCGCGACCGCACGCCCGACGCGCGCCACCCCACGGTGCTCTACCACCCCGTGGACGGGCGGCCCAACCTCTACTTCGACCCCACCCAGACCTACGCCATCGACGGCCACGACGCGGACACGAGCGATGCACTCGTGAGCAAGCTGTCGGCCCACTTGATGCAGCCCGAGTTTCGCCACACGCACCACTGGCGCCTGGGCGACCTCATGCTCTGGGACAACGCCCGCCTGCTGCATTCGCGCGAGGCCTTCGATCCCCAGCTGCCGCGCCTGGCCAAGCGCACCACGATCTTCCTGCGCCCGGACCTCTTCCCCGTGCCGGCCCTGCCATGAGCGCAGGGAACACCGGCGGGGCCCCGCGCCCCCTAGACGGCATGCGCGTGGTGGAGATGGGCCAGATCCTGGCCGGCCCCTTCGCCTCCACCCTGCTCGCCTACTTCGGCGCGGAGGTGATCAAAATTGAACCGCCGGGCAGCGGCGATCCGATTCGCAGCTGGCGCATCACGCGCAACGGTACGTCGCTGTGGTGGTGGAGCCACGCGCGCAACAAGAAGTCGGTCACCGTCAACCTCAAGCACGCGGAAGGTCAGGCCATCGTGCTCGCCCTGCTGCGCGATGCCGACGCGCTGGTGGAGAACTTCCGCCCAGGGCAGATGGAGAAGTGGAACCTCGGTCCTGACGTCGTCCGCGAAGCCAACCCAGAGCTCATCTACACACGGGTTTCGGGCTACGGGCAAACCGGCCCCTACGCGCACAAGCCCGGCTTCGCCTCGGTCTGCGAGGGCTTCGGCGGCTTACGCTACGTCAACGGCTTTCCGGACGAGATCCCCGTGCGCGCCAACCTCAGCATCGGCGACACGCTGGCCGGCATGCACGCCGCCTTCGGCATCCTCCTCGCCTACATCAATCGCTTGAAAGGCAGCCCCCAGGCGGGCCAGGTGGTGGATGTCTCCATCTTCGAATCCGTGTTCAACATGATGGAGGGGGTGGTGCCGGAGTACTCGGGCGCCGGTGTGATCCGCGAGCCTTCAGGATCGACGATCACGGGCATCGTGCCCTCCAACACCTATCGCTGCGGCGACGGCACCCTGATCGTGATCGGCGCCAATACCGATTCGATGTATCGGCGCCTAATGGAAGCGATCGGTCGCCATGACCTCGCGGACGAGCCCGCCCTGGCGCACAACGCCGGCCGGGTGGAGGCGCAGGCCCGCATCGACGGCGCCATCGCCGACTGGGCCGGCACCGTCAGCGGCGGCGACGCCCTCGCCCTGCTCGAGCGTGCCGCGGTCGCCGCGGGCCCGATCTACAATGTCGCCCAGATGTTCAACGATCCCCAGTACCAGGCGCGGGAGCTGTTCGAGGAGGTCGAGGTGGAAGGCGAGCCCCTGCACATCCCCGCCATGGTGCCCCGACTCACGGAGACGCCCGGGCGCACGGACTGGCCGGGGCCCTCCCTCGGCGAGCACACGCAAGAGGTCTTGAGCACCCTGCCCGGCTACGATGCCGAACGCCTCGAGCGCCTGCGCGCT
This sequence comes from Pseudomonadota bacterium, assembly GCA_039815145.1. NCBI lineage: Bacteria > Pseudomonadati > Pseudomonadota > Pseudomonadota bacterium. The sequence goes on along the minus strand of JBCBZW010000077.1, from coordinate 10,359 downwards.
GACGGCGTCATCTGAGGCTAGTCCGCGCCCAGGAGCTCCTCATCGATCGCGCTGGCCCGGGCCACCGACTCGCGCGCCCCGACGCGTTCAGCATAGGCCTTGAAGGCATCCCGTTCGGGCAGCAAGCCGAAGGCCAGGGTCCACCCGAGGGCGGTGCCCCAGAGCATGTCGAGGGCGGTGAAAGACTCGCCCAGCAGATAGGGCTGGTCACCGAGCTGGGCGGCGATCGCATCAATCACCGCGTCGAAGGTGCCGTAGGGCGACATCGCGTGAGGCCCCGGCTCGCGCTGCTGCGCGCGATCGATGATGGCCGGTTCGAAGCAGCTGCCGTAGAACGCCATCCAGCGCAGGTAGGGGCCGCGCCGCGGATCGTCCAGCGCTGGGGCGATGCCGCGATCTGCGTACAGATCTGCTAGGTAGATGTAGATGGCCACCTGTTCGGTCACCAGGGCACCGTCGTGCACGATGGCGGGCACCTTACCCAGGGGATTGAGCTGCAGATATTCGGCACTGCGCTGCTGCTCCTTGCGCTGATCGAGGACCTCCAGGGCGTAGTCGGCACCGAGTTCCTCGAGCAGGGCCAGCACGCCCCGGGAGCGCGACTGGGGCGAATGGTAGAAGCGAACGTGGCGGTCGGTCATCGACTGATCTCCTCAAGGCCTGGGGTCGCTCAGAGCGGAAAGGTCTGCGGGCTCGACCAAGCTTGCCCGATCAGCGTGAAAGAAAGCGCTCGGCGGTTCACTGGTGGCGCGGGGGATGAAGAACTCGCTCACCAACTCGCCCACGTGCGTGCGCAAGTGTCCGGCGCAATACATGGCGCAATGCTCCAACACCCGAGCGGAGGCATGGTTGCCCGGCGCCGTGATGCCCACGATCGCCTCCAGGCCGAAGGCCTCGCGACCGAAGCGCAAGGTGGCCTCGGCGGCCTCGCGGGCGACGCCCTTACCGCGGAACGCCGGCAGCAGCGCGTAGCCGAGATCCGGGCAGGTGAGGTAATCGCGTCGGTACAAGCCGCACAGCCCGGCGGCAAGCCCCGCATCCTGCTCATCGCCGTGCCACTCGATGAGGTAGGGGCCAAAGCCGTGGGCGCGGTAACTGTCCCGAATGCTGTACTCCAGGAAGGCTAACGCGTCGTCGTGCGTGCGCACTTCGCGATCGCCGATCAGGGCGATGAACTGAGGATCGTTGAGGAGCTCGACCAGAAACAGGGCGTCGCGCTCGTCCAGGTGACGCATGCGCAGACGTGCCGTGCAGATCAGGGACTCACCGGGGTGAGCGGGAGAATCAGGCACGCGCCTCCCCCATGGCCACCCTACAGGCCGAGATCAGACAGGGAGGGATGATCGTCCGGGCGCCGGCCCTGGGGCCAGTGATACTTGCGATCTGCCTCGCGAATCTTCACGTCGTTGATACTCGCGTGGCGCTGGTGCATCAGTCCGTTTTCCGCGAACTCCCAGTTTTCGTTGCCGTAGGAGCGGAACCAATTGCCGGCCTGGTCGTGCCACTCGTAGGCGAAACGTACGGCGATCCGGTTGCCCTCGTGCGCCCACAACTCCTTGATGAGCCGATAGTCCAGCTCGCGCTGCCACTTGCGCGTCAAGAAGGCGTGCACCTCGGCGCGACCGCGAGGGAACTCGGAGCGGTTGCGCCACTGCGTAGCGAGCGTATAGGCGAGGACCACCGCGTCTGGATCGCGCGTGTTCCAGGCGTCTTCGGCTTTGCGCACCTTGATCAGGGCATCTTCGCGGGAAAAGGGAGGTAGCGGGGGGCGCGGTGTCTCGACATCCATCATCGTAGAAGCCTGCGATTGATCCAAGTGAAGACCCTAGCGTTGTGTCGCCAGGCCCTTCGGTTACGCGTCCTTCAGCGAACGCGCTCGCTAGCCGTGGCGCGCGACGCTAGCGGGCGCCGTACTGCTCCCCCGTGCCGGGCTGCACGAGCACATCCCCGTACTCGATACTGCCGCCCTCGCGGCGGTAGAGCATGAAGACGATCGACGGATCTTCCGCCACCTGGTCCACCTCGATGACCACCGCATCGCTGTCGATGTCCCGGTCACGAATCTGCACCCGGGCATCGTAGGCCACGGCGGTGGCGACCACCTCAGCACGCGGCACGCGCAGGCGCACCTCCTCGCGCAGCTGCTCGATGAGATTTTGCGAGACGGGGCTCTGGTCCTCATCGTCTGCGTCGAGTGTGCTCAGCTCGCCCTCGGCGTCCAGGGCGCACGCAAAGGGGTAGAACTCGCCAAAGGTGCTCAGCATGAGCTGCGCGAAAGATCCCGCGTGCTCAACGAGTTGCTCCAGCGGCTTGGTGGAATGCGGCACAGGCTAGTCCTCGATGATCCAACGCCAGAAGCGAGGCCGACCCGCTCCATGCCCCAGCAGTCTACCGCGGAGAGACGCCTCTGACACCCGCCCTCAGGTCGGCGGATGCTCGTGCAGGTCGAGCACCCAATAGCCCACGTCGAGCCACTGCTCGAACTTGTAGCCCACCTTGGGCAGGCGAGCGCACTGCGTCATGGCGAACTTCTCGTGCAAGGCGACGCTGACCGGATTCGGCAGGGTGATACCGGCGAGCAGGGTGCGTAGCCCGCACTGCGCAGTGAGTGGGAACAGTTCCCCATAGAGCGCGGACCCCAGGCCCTTACCGACGCTCGATGGCGCGAGGTACACGGAGACCTCGGCCGCGTAGCGGTAGGCGGTGCGGTCCTTCCAGCGCGTGGCGTAGGCGTAGCCGGTGATCTCGCCCGACTCATCCTCGGCGACCAACCACGGCAGCTTCGCTCGTGCCACCTGATCGATCCGCCCCTGCATCTCCCCTGCGCTGACCGGGGTTTCCTCGAAGGTGGCGGTGGTGTGCGTGACGTAGTGGTTGTAGATGCGCGCGATGGACGCAGCATCGGCCGGGATGACCGGTCGGATCATGGCACTCGAACTCCGTGCTGGGAGGGCGAGCAATGACTGTAGGGCAGCCTTGGGGCGGCGTCACGGCCGGTCACCTGCGCCGCGGCGCAGCACCAGGACAAAAAAAGCGGCTCGCCCCGAGCGAGATGGGACGAGCCGCAGGCACGGCCGAGTCACCTCGGCCGACAACGATCGAATCGCTTAACTTAGTCGATGCGCGTGATGGTCACGCGGGCGACCGGGTTGCGCCAGTCGTAGACCGAAGCGGTGACGTCGGCGATACCAGCAATGCCGCCGCTCACGTGCACGTAGCCTTCACCGCCCTCGTCCGGGCTGGCGCCGGCGCCGCCGCAGGTCGGGCCGGGGATGTTGTCGCAGTCTTCATCGTTCGGCTCGCTGCCAGCGTCCAGGCCGATAGCGAAGTAGGTGCGGGTGCCGCCGACGCGACGGGGAACGCGCAGGCTGTCGGCGCCGACGAAGCTATCGTTGGTGGGCAGGAGCATCGCCGCCAGGCTGATGCGATCGAACCCTTCGCCGCCCTCGACGATCACCGACGCGGACGAACCGGGGTCGGTCAGGCCCTCGGTGGCACCGAAGTCGCTGACGAGATCGGGCACGGTGGCGAGCAGCGTCTGCAGCGGCGTGGTGTCACCGTCTTCCGCCAGGAATGCCAGCTCGTCCGACGCGGGCGCACCGAACTCCCACAGGGCGATGTCGGCGGAGTGCGCGACCACCAGGATCGGCGTGAACTGCACGCCGCGGGAGATGTTGGTAACGGACACTTCGAAGGTGTCAGCGTGGGCGATGCTGGTGGCGGCAGCGGTCAGGGCGAGCGCGCCGACGGCGATGAGGTTCTTTTGCATGTGTTCGATTCCCCTAGAAATTCAAGCGAACAAGATCAGGTAACCCGAGCGCCGACGTTCGCGGCGATCGGGATGGCCCGTATGGTCGCGGGGAGTGATCACAGGTTCGTCACGGAATTCTTACGAAACTATCCGCTCGGTCCGGCAGCGACCGGCGGAGGCTGCTGACCGAGGACCGGTCAGCAGCGTCAAGGCACCATCCCTACCTAGAGAGAAATCGCCATGCCGTCGTAGGAGACCTCCCAACCGGCGGCCTCGACCTCGGCGCGCTGCGGTGTGTCCGCGGCCAGCACGGGGTTGGTGGTGTTGATGTGAATGAACACCTTGCGCTGCACATCGATGTGCTTGAAGGCTTCGATGGAGCCGTCGTCGCCGGAGAGGCTCATATGGCCCATGCGCTTTCCGGTCTTCACGCCCACTCCGTCGCGGACCATCTCATCGTCCACCCAGAGCGTGCCATCGAAGAGCACCAGCGGAGCTCCCTGCAGGCGCGCGGCCAGCTCCTCGGTCATGCGCGCGCAGGCGGGCAGATAGAAAAAGGCGGTCTCGCCGTTGGCGCGCTTCACCTCTAAGCCGATCGTGTCTTCGTCGACGGACCCGAAGTTGTCGCCCTTGCTCTCGTCCTCGAGCCACAGGGCGACCTTGCCGGGCACGGCGAAGGGATGGACGGTGATCCCGAGGTCGAGGTCCTGCGCACCGTGCAGGTGAAGGTCCTCGCCGAGGGTCATCGAGCGTCGATCGACGAAGGCGGGATTCAGCACGTTGAAGATGGGGTTGGCGTCGAGCACGCCCAGCACGCGTTGCGTCGCGTAGATGTTGTAGGCCTGCGACTCGCGCAGGTTGATCAGCCCGGCCACGTGATCGACATCGGCGTTGGTCAACACCACGGCCTGGATAGGGCTGTCCCGCAGCCCCGTGCGGGGGTGCAGGATGTCGTTGTCATTGATCTGCTGGCGCAGGTCGGGAGACGCATTGAACAGGGCCCAGTTGCTGCCGTCGGCGCTGACCGCCAGCGACGACTGGGTGCGCTGGGGCGCCGCGGGGTCGGCGGCACGCGCCCGCCGGCTGTTGGGGTGGTTGCAGTTCCATTGGGGGTAGCCGCCCCCTGCTGCCGATCCCAGCACGCGTATCTGCATAGCCAAGGCTCCTCGAGTTCCTTTGAGAAAGGCGGGGAGATTACGGCGTGTGCCGACCCTTTCGCCAGCCCGTGCGGCAATCGGGTGCTCTCAACCAATGCCGCTGGTTGATATGCACCAATCAGAGTTTTTCCTGCTGCAGCGCAACGCGCTGATTGTCTAGAAATCAGGGAGTTACGAGCTACCTAGACCGTCTTCAAAGTTGGCCCGGTGATTGCAGAGGACTACGCACAGAGCGAGAGCAACTTCGCTCGTACCGCTTCCGGCGTAGCCGGTATAGCTTCAGTCCAACAACCTTATTGGAGAGACACCATGAAGTGGGAAACCCCTGAGTACAGCGACATCCGCTTTGGCTTCGAAGTGACGATGTACATCAACAACCGCTAAGCCTTTAGCGGTTGGGGGAATCGCCGAACAACGGCGATTCCCCAACCTCCCTGACGCGACCCCTTCTCCCTCGGTCGCCGCCCTCCCCGAGAAACAACCTGATGATCGAAGCGTTCCTGCCGCGTCGTGTACCCGACGAAGCGCCCTACTCCCGTGAGGAGTTTCAAGCCAAGCTGCAGGAAAAAGAGCGCCTCTATCACATCCACCACCCCTTCCAGGTGCGGATGAACAGCGGCGAGCTGGACGCCGAGGCGATCCGCGGCTGGACCGCCAATCGCTACTACTACCAGACGACGATTCCTGTGAAGGACGCGGCGATCATGGCGAACTGCCCCGATCGCGCGACCCGACGCCTGTGGATTCAGCGCATCCTCGACCACGACGGCAGCGACGGCGACGAAGGGGGCCTGGAAGCATGGCTCGCCTTGGGCGCCGCGGTCGGCCTCGAGCGCGAAGAACTCGAAGACCACCGCCACGTGCTGCCCGGCGTGCGCTTCGCCATCGACGCCTACTACAACTTCGCCCGACGCGCGACCTGGCAGGAAGCTGCGGCCTCCTCCCTAACGGAACTGTTCGCTCCGAAAATTCACCAGAAGCGCCTGGACAACTGGCCCGATCACTACCCCTGGATCGACGCCAGCGGCTACGCCTACTTCCGCAAGCGCCTGTCGGAAGCGCGCCGCGACGTGCAGCATGGCCTCACGGTCACGCTGGACACCTTCAAGACGCGCTACGAGCAGGAGTACGCCCTCAACATCCTGCAGTTCAAGCTCGACATCCTGTGGTCGATGCTCGACGCCATGTGGATGGCCTACATCGAGAAGAAACCACCCTTCTACTGCTGCGAGGACTGATGAACGCACCAGCAGCGCCGCAGATCGATCGCGCGGATCGCTACGAGATCTCGTCGATCTACCGTTTGCAGTTCGAACCCGTGCAGGGCGCGCCCGTCCTGCTCTACCCCGAAGGCATGGTGAAGCTCGCGCCGAGCGCCATCGAAATCCTGCGCCGCTGCGACGGCAGCCGCACGGTCGATGAGCTCATCGCCGAACTGAAAGCCCTGTTCAACGGCGCCGACCTCGACGACGACGTGCTGGCGTTCCTCACCCACGCCAAAGGCTCGCGTTGGCTGGCACCTTCTGAAGGCCCGAACGAAGCGGCCGCACGCCGCATCGTGCTCGAGAGCAACGCCCCGGCACCGATCGACCTGCCTGAGGGCATCACGCGCCCCCATTGGCTGCTCGCCGAACTCACCTACCGCTGCCCCTTGCAGTGCCCCTACTGCTCCAACCCTGTGGACATGGCCCGCTATCGCGAGGAGATGACCACGGAGGAATGGAAGAAGGTGCTCTACGACGCCCGTGCCATGGGCGCTGTGCAGCTCGGCTTCTCCGGTGGTGAGCCCCTGGTGCGCAAAGACCTCGAGGAACTGATCGCCTACGGGCGCGAGCTCGGCTACTACTCGAACCTGATCACCAGCGGCGTCGGCATGGACGAGGCACGCGTGGCGGCCTTCCGCGAAGCTGGCCTCGACCACATCCAGATCAGCTTCCAAGCCAGCGACGAGACCCTCAACAACTACATCGCCGGCACCAACAGCTTCCAGCACAAGCTCGACATGGCACGGGCGGTGAAGGCCCACGGCTACCCGATGGTGCTGAACATCGTCATTCACCGCCAAAACATCGATCAGATCGAGGCCATCCTCGACATGGCCATCGATCTGGAGGCGGACTTCGTCGAGCTCGCGAGCACCCAGTACTACGGCTGGTCCAAGGTGAACGCCGATCACCTCCTGCCCACCCGCGCCCAGCTCGAGCGCGCCGAGGCCATCGCCCATCAGTACCAGGCCAAGATGGCCGGCAAGATGAAGATCATCTACGTGGTGCCCGACTACTTCGAGGACCGCCCGAAGGCCTGCATGAACGGCTGGGGATCGGTGTTCCTCACCGTGGTGCCCGACGGTCGGGCCATGCCCTGCCATGCGGCGGGCCAGTTGCCGGGCCTCGAGTTCCCCAACCTGAAGAACGTGAGCACCTTCGATGCCTGGTGCACTTCCGACGCCTTCAACGCCTTCCGCGGCTTCGATTGGATGGCCGAGCCCTGTCGCTCCTGCCCGGAGAAGACCAAGGACTTCGGCGGCTGTCGCTGCCAGGCTTACATGCTCACGGGCGATGCGCGCAACGCTGATCCGGTCTGCGCGAAGTCCCCGCACAAGTCGGCCCTGTTGGAGGAGATCGACGCCATCGAGGCGCGGGCCGAGGCGGGCACCGTGCCCGAGAAGCCACTGGTGTTCCGCAACATGCGCAACTCGCGGGAGCTCGTGCCCTCGCAATAGGGTGCGCGCTCACGGGGAGCGCAAACGCTATCGCGCGTCTAGGGAAGCTCTGCATAAGTCCGCTCACCGTCCCCGATCGGACTTGTGCAGAGCTTCCCTAGTGGATCAGGGCGCCCGGCACCACCCCGGCATCCGGCGCCAGCAACTTGATGTTGCCCTCCTCGTCCGTTGCCCCCAGCACCAACACTTCCGACTGAAACCCCGCGATGTTCCGCGGCGGGAAGTTCGCCACCGCCACCACCAGGCGCTCCAGCAGCGCTTGCTCTGAGTAGTTGGTGATCTGGGCGCTCGAGCGGCGGGTGCCGAACTCACCGAAATCGATCGTCAGGCGCCAGGCCGGCTTCCTCGCGCGAGGGAAGGGCTCCACCGCCACGATGCGCCCCACGCGCATCTCCACCTTGGCGAAGTCCTCGTACGTGATTTGCGCCAACTCCATGATATTCTCTCGCTCCTGTGCGAATCGGTCATCGTGCCTGTTAAGCGCGAAGCGCCACGCCGCGCTCGGGATTGTCGCTCACCAACGACGTTCCCACCGCAACCGTGCCCGTGACACCCTGCGCACCCTTAAGCCGCCCCATCGTAAACCCACGAGCATGTATCGCTCGTCCCAGTCCCCTGTTGCCCATGCTCGCCCGACTATTTTTTCTCTGCCTAGCCCTGACATCACCGGTCCTCACCTGCCTCGCTGCCCCGGCGTGGGTCACCGACCGCTTCGAGATCACCCTTCGCTCCGGCCCGAGCACGGGTAACGAGATTCGCCGCATGATGGCGAGTGGCACCCAGGTGGAGGTGCTGGAGCAGGACACGGCCGCCGGCTACACGCGCGTGCGCACGAGCGGTGGCACGGAAGGCTGGGTACTGACCCGTTACCTGATGCCGGAGGCCGGCGCGCGCGAACAGCTGAGCGAACTGGCCACCACCGTGGCACCCTCCTCCGCCGGTGAGGCCTCCGCCGGCGCCCAGCGCCGCGTCGTGCTCGCCGCCTATGAAGACGCGCGCGAACGCATCGATTCCCTGGCGCAGGAAAAGGCGGACCTCGAGCAGCGCTTCGCCGATCTGCAACGGGTGGCCGCTGACACGGTCAACATCAACTCGCAAAACGGCGAACTGGCCCAGCAGTTAAGCACCTTGGAAGGCAGGCTCGATTCGCTCAGGGCGCAGAACGCCGCCCTCAAGGAAGGGGCCTTGCGCCAGTGGTTTCTGGCCGGCGCGGGCGTCCTGCTGATCGGGGTGCTGATGGGCCTGTGGCTGCCGAAGATGCGCCGTCGCCGTGACCACGGCTACGGGCGGTACTAGGCTAGGCGTACCCGTTCAATGAAGGCGGTTCGGCGGCGCTTCCTTGGCGAACCAGAACACCGGCGCCTCCACCTCGTTCGGCGCCAACTGCATCAAGCTCCCCGCGTCGTAGAGGCGTCCGTTCGCCATCACCAGGCTCAGGCTGGAGGTGTTGCGGATGTCCTTCGACGGGTCGCGGTCGAACACGTTGAGGTCGGCGTACTTGCCGGGCTCGAGGGAACCGATGGCGGCCTCGTAGCCGATCACCTCCGCGCCCCCGAGGGTGGCCGCCCGAAGGGCTTCCATCGGCGTTAGGCCACCGCTGGCCAAGGCCCAGAGCTCCCAGTGGTAGCCGAGGCCCTGGAACTGGCCGTGGCTGCCCACGCCCACCTTGCCGCCGGCCCGCATGATCTTCGCCGCATCGGCGGCGAGGCGCGGGAACACGTGCTCCTGGTCGGCGAACCAACGGCGGCGCAGGGACTTCTCGGCAAGCACGTCGTAGGGCATGAAGCGTCGCACCTTCTCATCGTCGTAGGGGCTCTCGCGGGTGTAGAAGTAGTTCTCCGCCCATGGGCCACCGTAGGCCACCAGCAGGGTGGGCGTGTACCCGATGCCCGTGCCGGCGATCAGCTGCACCACGTCGTCGTAGATCGGGGTGACCGCGAGGGCGTGTTCAGAACCCCAGTAGCCGTCGATGGCGTGGGTGAGATCGAGCTTCAGGTCGAGGGCACCCTCGGTGGTCGGTAGCATGCCGAGCTCCGCCGCCGCCTGCATCAGGTACTGGCGCTGCTTGCGGTTGCCCGCGATGTAGGCCTTGATGTTGCGCGTCCGGTAGTGATCGCGATAGCGCTTCAGCACGCCGTAAGCGTGATCGGCCGACGTGAAGGCGTTGTCGGAGAACACGCCGGGGCCGGTGGAGAAGGCCCGCAGGCCGATCATGCGTCCCGCGTCGATCATGTCCTGGTAGGCGAACATGTCGTTGGTGGCCGTTTGCACATCGAGGCCGGCCGTTACGCCGTAGGCCACGTTGGCGAGAAAGCCCCAGTGCTGCTTGTCGATGACGCCGCGGCGAATCTCGAACCAGTGAGCGTGGGTGTCGACGAATCCGGGCGTGATGATCTTGCCCGTGACGTCCACCACCCGCGCATCGGCCGGCAACGCCAAGGTGCCCTTGGGGCCGATCTGGCTTATGCGGTTGTTGGTGATGACGAGGTCCGCATCCTCGATCACCTCATCGCCCCGCATGGTGATCACCTTGGCCCCGCGCAGCACCAGGGTGCCGGCGGGCACATCGCGCGGCACCTGCACGTCGATGGCGAAGCGTTCTACCGCCTCAGCATCTTCCTTGAAGTCGGGATCCCAAGGCGCCTCGGGCGCTTGCGCATCCTCCGCAGCAACGGCCGCACCGTCGGCGGCGCTCCCCTCACCTGCGTCTGCGCTGTCGCCCGCGTCGG
>JBCBZW010000076.1 GCA_039815145.1 Pseudomonadota bacterium | reverse complement strand
TCCATCCGTTCGGATTGCTACCGAACAACGTCGTACACATTCCCAGTCACAACCGGGGGCATGAGATCTGGAACGACCACGGCTCTCGTCTGCTCAGTGAGGGGCAGGCGGTCAGTCATCCTGTGGTCGATCTGGCAGGCATGGAGTTCGACGGTGCGGAAACCTATCGGATCGATCGGATCTTGGGGTTTGGCCTTCATCGGGGCTATGTTTGTGTCCGCTTCGAAGCGCAGACCGGTCACGCTTGGGGCTACCAACGGGTCACCCGGCACCTGGCGCTGCAAGACGGATTACCGAACTGGAAGGAGTTCGCCGAGAACGCAGACTGCGCAGAGCCATACTTCTATTGGCCACTGTCGACGTGCGGGTGGGCCCTATGGCGATGGTTAGCGGTGATCTGGCTGGTCGGCCTGCCAATGGCGGCGGTTGCCGCTTGGCGCATGCGTTCGGCTCGTGGCGCCGCCAGGGTATGCGGTTGAATTTCCGGATCGTGTTCGCTCTACTGCACTCTACCCACACTTGGTGAGGGTGTGACCCCACGAACGAGCGACCCTGATGAAGACGATTACGCTGTATCGCCCGACCGGACCCAACGAGCTGAAGCTGGTTCGCGAGTCCGGTTTCAAACGCTGGCCGCCCAGGCTTCCTGAGCAACCGATCTTCTACCCGGTTACCAACGAGGAGTACGCCCGGCAGATCAGCGAGCGCTGGAACCTCAAGGACAGCGGAGAGGGGTTCGTCACCAAGTTCGAAGTGGACGCGCAGTTCATGAGCCGCTACGAGATCCAGCAGGTAGGTGGCGAGATTCACACGGAATGGTGGATTCCCGCTGAGGATCTCGAGGACCTCAACGACCATATCGTTGGTGAGATCGAGGTCATCGCCCACATCAAAGGCGGGGAATAGCGTCCGCACGCGGATACGCAGTGCTCACGAGCAAGATCACGGAACACGACTCGAGGTGGCGATCGTGGTACGAGGCGGAAGCCAGCCGCATTGGCCCGCTGTTCGGTAGCAATCTCGTATTGCTCCAGCATGTAGGCAGTACCGTTGTGTTGGGGCTTGCCGCGAAACCTGAAATTGACGTGCTCGTCGAGGTCAAGGAGGAGCGGGACTACGCGAGGGGCTTGGGCGAACTGGGTTATCGGCGCGGCAAGGACCTGTCGCCGGGGCATCAGTTCTACAAGAAGGATGTAGGTGGGGTCAGGACGCATAAGGTGCACGTCTGTTTGACGGGGCATGCGACTGCGGAGGAGATGAAGCAGTTCCTCGAGATTCTGATCAAGGATCCCGAAGTGCGTTTGGAGTATCAGCAGCTCAAGTACGCCCTGGAAGCGACGAATTCCCATGGCATCGCTGAGTACCTCGCGGGTAAGGAGCCGTTCATTCGCAGAGTGCTCAGGGATGTTGGGGACGCCTCGTGATACGCATCTGGGTGGCTTCTGTGATTCTCTTGGCTGCGACGGCCTCGTTGGCTGCGGCAAGTGGGAGTGAGCTCAAGGTCAGGTCAGATATGATTGCGCTGACCACAGCGCTTGAGCTCTATCGACTCCACCATCGACGGTACCCGACTTCGGAAGAGGGCTTGGATGCACTGCTTGTTGCCCCACGCATGGATTTGGGGCCTCCGTCGCCCCCGTTTCTATTGCTGCACCGGAACCCGATAGAACCATGGGGGCACCCCTATCAGTACGCGTCCCCCGGAGAACACGGTGCGTTCGATCTCTGGTCTTTCGGCGAAGATGGAGCAGCGGGCGGGAGCGGGGCCGCAGAGGATCTTGGGAACTGGATGTTCGACGATGAAGCTCGTAAGCGTGAGCGACAGAGTGCTTGGCTGGCTGAGTGGGCTGCAGTAGGTGCTGTGGCACTTGCATGGGTACTCTTTTCGACCCCGGTTCTGGGGATTGCTCGCGTGATCGGAGTGGGTCGGGAGGGTAGCCGGGTAGGGCGATTGGCGTTTGTCTGGATGGTGCTGGCGCAGGTGCTTTTTGTGATCACCCTGACGCTGGTAATCTTCCCCAGAGTGCTTGCGTGAGTGCAACGATGGCACTGATGGCGGTTGCCGTGGCAGTTGCGGGCGATGCCGAGGGGCGAGACGAGCAGCGTGTGATTGGGCATGCCGTGGTGGAGTACTGGCTTGGTCAGCGGTGCGAACTCGAGCATAGAATCCTCGAGATGGTAAATCCGCAGGAAAGCGAAGAGCGGATCACGACAGCATTTCTGGCCTGGGTACAAGCGCGCTATGTAGTGACGATGGAGCCGCGTGCACTACGAGCTGCGCAAACGGCTCTCGGCCTGCCGGAGGACGTTGGGTCACCCGAACGGCCGTATACGGACGCGGAGTACCAACGGCTCCTGGCCTACGAGGCCATGACGTGGCCCGGTGGGCCGCCACGGACGGTTCTGTTTCGAGATTCAATTCAGTGTGTCGTGGCTAGCAATGGCGACGTTACTCACAGCGGTCCGGAAGGACTCCCGGCGTCGAGTCCGCGATATCGTTTCACGATTAGCTGGCATTGAGGCGATGTTGCCCAACCGAACACGCGAGACGAGCTCAGGACGCGACTGTGCTCGCTAGGAGTGGGTTCCTCATTCCGCGAGGGGTCACGGAGTGGCGTGGCGATACCTGCTGGTGACTGAAGGAGCTGGGTTCGCTGAGTGGAGACCCGGTTTCCTTGAACGCCTCATGAGCAGACTCGTGCCCAGAGCGAACCCCGGTTACGACACTAAGTTGCACCTCGTCGCCGCTTGGGCAATCGAATTCCAAGAGGGCAGGCCCGAACGCGAAATCGGACTAGATGCACGGGGTTCACCGGTCGTTCGCGGTCCAAGTGAGGACGACTATGGGTTCTGGCTCGATAGCGGGATGATGCTGGAGGATTTCACAGGCGCACGCGAGATGCAGCCTGAAGAGTTCGAGGTGCTCTGGGCAGGCCGATAGGAGCCGTTAGTGGTATCCGAGGGGTTTGCCGAGAGATCGTCACGGCACCCGCGAACTGTTCCAGGTAGCCCCACCCCCAGGGCCCACGTTTCGAACGACTAGTTGAGCAGGTGCACCGTGCCTGCAACACTGTCGCGATGGACTACGCCAACCCGCACATAGAGCGAGCGCTCAAGACACTGGCATTCAGGCCTATCTTCGATCACGAGGGCCGCGAGATTCATGTCGTTTGCCTGATGCCCTGGAGTCCGCCACTCGTGGCTCCTTGGTGGCGCGGCAAGGGAGCGAGCCTGATCGGTGCTGATGTGGACGGCAACTTCTTCCTTCGCTACTGCGGCGGGCAGGTGCTATACCGGCATCATCAACAGAATACTTGTGAAACGGTGGCTGCGAGCGTTCGGGACTTTGTGAGTCGCCTCCGAGAAGATACGGCCGGCACGACGGAGTGGTGGAAGCACCCTGACGGGCCACCGACCGACCTTACCTGATGACACCAGCACTACTGCGAATCCAAGAAGACGGGACGCGTCGTTGCATGTGTCCGGGGCCGCTGGGCGTCGGTCGAAGGCCCTGAGCTCCTACGCGGGTATTGCGGTGAGCTATTCGACCACACCCGGGTCTGGATCAGGCGATCCGATGGACCGCGCTGACACCGATTGAGTGCAGCGATGTCAGGGGCGCTACCATGGTGTCATCGCCTTACAGATCTCGGCGAGAGGGGCGAACGTAGGAGGAGCGACCAGTGGGCTGCAACACGTTGACGGGGTTCATGCTCGCCGTGTTCCAAACTCGTAACGGCGAGCCGGATCATCAGGCCATCGGTGAGGTGGTGTACCTGAGATCCCGCGGAGACGCGCTGTACGTCGTCCGGATGTTGGATGTGTTGCTGCCGCAGAGCGACAAGGGGGTGACCACATCAGACGATGAGTGGTACGGCCCAGATGAGCTCGAGGCGATGGAGCTGGCGCTAGGGCGGCTGTTGGTGCGCGTGGCGAGCCAGGCGACGTCTTGGCGGGAGTTCTCCGGCTACCAGGTCGAGGCCGATGGCAGTATGGGCCCCGAAGTATGGCTGGCAGCGACGAGGGACGTGGTGCGAGACTTCGTGTCGGGTGCTCTCGCCGTCGTGTCCGCGGCCCAAACCAGCCGGCGGTATGTGTGCTGGGCAGGCGGTCAGTAGTTGTGGTCGACATGCTGATAACGATGCTAGGCGGGTGCGCGTCCGGCGTAGGGTGGTCACCCTGGGAGCCGAGCTAGTGGGGCAGCGGATTGAACTCGCCGAGGGGGTGTTCATCGTCAGGAATCTGCTACGCCCGCAGACGTGCCGGGAGTACATCGAGCTCGCTGAGCAGATCGGTTTCGAGGAAGCGTCGTTGTCCCTCCCCGGGGGAGCCCTGTTCCGGCCGGATATCCGCAACAACACCCGAGCGAACTTGGACAGCGCCGACCACGCGGAGCAGCTGTGGTGCCTCTCCAAAGCGCATGTGCCTCCCGGGCCGGGACGCTGGCGACCCGCTGGACTCAACGAACGCCTTCGGTTCTACCGCTACGAGTCGGGCGAGTACTTTGACTGGCACTACGATGGTTCCTTCGAACGCTCAGCCACCGAGGCCAGCATGTGGACGTTCATGGTGTACCTCAACAGTGGGTTCGGCGGCGGCGAGACCTTGTTCGAGGGCTTCGAGGTGTTGCCCGAGACGGGGCTTGCACTGTTCTTTGAGCATCAGCGGCGGCACAAGGGAGAGCAGGTGATGCGTGGACGTAAGTATGTGTTGCGCAGCGACGTGATGTGTCGCCTGGCACCGGACCACCGTCCCTGATGCGCTAGCCTGACCTAGACCGATACGAAGGGGGCGCTCGGCATGACACGGATTCTGGTCGCGATACTCGCCGTCGGGGCGGTGTCCATGGCCTTCACCGATCTGCACAGCGAAAGCGTCTGGCGCGCCGGATGGCTGCCCGTGCTCGATGTGCTGTGCCTGATGGCCCTGGCCGTGTGGCTGGTGGTGCGTTTTCACATCGATGGCGTTGCGCAGTCGAGCGCCGACCATCCCTACACCCAGAGCATCAGCAGCTTTCTCCGCCGAGCACGCTCGGTGGATCGGGAGCTGAAGGGAGACCTGATCGAGCGGCCGGTGCCTGGCTACGTGGTGGATCGGCTGGGCGCCGACCGGAACACACAGGAAAGCGAGGATGATCGCCCTAGGAAGACCTAGTCGATGTGTTGGCGCCCGCCTCACAACCACTTCAGCCTCGATGAGCGACGAACGCCTGATGGAATTCGAGTTTCTACACCACGCCCCCGAGCACGCCACCAGTATCGCCGAGTGGTACTTTCAAGAGTGGGGCAAGGGCGCCGGCGGAAGCTCTCGGGAGACGGTCCTCGAGGCGCTCTCCGACTACTGCCTCGACACGCCGTCGATTCCCCTGGCCGTGCTCGCCCTCGAGGGCAAGGAGCTGTGGGGCGTCTGCCAGTTGAAGCACCATGAGCTCCAAGACGCATTCCCGGCGCTTACGCCCTGGCTCGGCGGCGTGTACGTTCGATCTGATCGCAGAGGTAGGAGAATCGCGTCGACGCTGGTCAGTCACACGGTCGCCGTTGCCAGTGGTCTCGGCCTTGCCCAGCTCTACCTGCAGACGAGCCGCTTGGATGGTGGGTTCTACAGGAAACTCGGGTGGGTGCCCATCACGTCGCACGAGAGTAGCGCGGGTGAAGTGCTCATCATGCAGCGAGGGACAGACGCGTAATGAATTCATACGCTCGATGCCGTCTCGGAGTCGTTCGGTCGTGTTTCCTCGCCGGAGGTAGATGATCCATGGGTAGCCGGTACTTGCTGGGCGCTGGCGGTGGCTTCAGCATCGTCGCAGCGCTACTGCACATAGCGATCATCTTCGGTGGAGCGGACTGGTACCGGTTCTTCGGCGCCGGGGAGGGCATGGCAAGGCTGACGGAGTCGGGGAGCACCTATCCGACGATGGTGACCTCCGCGATCGCCAGCGTGCTGCTCGTCTGGGGGCTCTACGGCCTCTCGGGGGCGCGAGCGATCCCGAGGCTTCCCCTGCTGCCGTTCGCCTTAGTGTTGATCGGGGGCGTCTACCTGCTCAGGGGCGTTGCGGGATTGGTGCTGCTCTTTCTGCCCGAGCATCCGATAGCCGCCGAGAACTCGCCCCTGTTTTGGCTCGTCAGCTCACTCGTGTGTCTGGTGCCGGGGACGCTGTATCTTCTCGGGGTGATCACCCAGTGGGGTGAGTTACGTGCGGGTCGAACCAGGTGATGCGTGAACTGAGATCATTCAACGTGGCATCAGCATCTGCGACGCTGCGGCGCGCGCTGATGCCCCTGATGCTGTCGATTCTTGCAGTGGCCGCGGCGCGGGTGGCAATAGCGGAGCCCGAACCTACTGTGTTTCGCTGCCACTATGATCTGGTGATGAAGATCGATGGCGACACCCACTCGATCAGACATCAGGACAGCGTTCGCGACGGCAGTTTCATCCCGTTGGAGTTGCAGCGCACCGTCATCCACCTTCGCGTTTCCGACGCTGGAGATGGTCAAGCCTCCGTGCAGGTCTCGGTGTTCGACCGCCCGACCTCCGGTGATCTCCGCGAGAGAGTCGCTTACCCGGCGTTCACGGTGGCCCTAGGAGCGCCCACGCGCGTGTCCTGGTCGGAGGACGCGGTGTCCCTGGAACTCGCCGTCGCGGTGTCAAAGGTGGCCGTCAGACCATGATGCGGGTGCGCGGGGTTGGTGGTGCAGGGAGGTTAGGTGGCGCTTGCGTGTTGAACATGTTCTGAGGCTGCCGTCGCAGTGGGTGCACCCGACGACCCTACACCGCGGTAGGCCGCAGCGATCAACACCGTTCGCTCCACAACACCTGGCAACGCAGATGAGCGACGCGTGTCCGTCATGTGTCAAACCCCCTGGTCCGTGTATCCTTCAACCTGGAATTTCCACTCAAGTATGACCCATGTCTCGCGCTCTCCGTATCGCTCTTTTGTTGCTCGCATCGATCGCTCCTGCCGCCCATGCGGATGACTGCGACGGCCTGGGACTTGCCATCTCCAACGCGTTCCTCGAGTCCATGGGCAAGCTAATGACGGTGATGTTCTCGCAAGAGGAAGAACTCAGCGATGAAGAGACGATGCGCCTCACGCTGCAGTACTTCGAGGAGAGCTTCACCGGCCAAGGCTTCGATGACTTCATCCCCGGGATCAAGGAAGACTTCTCGCAGGTGGGAGAGTCGCTGACGCTCGGGGTGGTGGCGGCGCACACGCAGCTGCGTTGCGAGCGGGGTGCGGTGCGCTCGATGAAGTCGATGGAACGCCAGCTGGCGTGGTGCAACTCCGCACCGTCGCGAGACGGCGCCAGCGATACGGCCTCCCAGTTCGCGGCGAGTTACCAGTGCGCCAAGAGTGTGTTGGATGAGGAGTGACGATCGGCGAGTAGCGGATCGGTGCTGACATCTGAATGGAATCCCTGAGTACAAGGGGCTGATGGCCGAGCGGATAGTGGCGATCGCGTTGCTGGTCGCTTCCGTAGGCACGCCGGCGTGGCTGGCGCGTGGAAAGCCAGGGTACTCCGCGCTCCATCACAGTATCAGTGAGCTCGGCGAGATCGGGTCACCTATAGGGACGCTGACCAACGCCTACTTCGCAGCGCTGGGCGTGGCCGCTTGGTGGCTTCTGTGGAGCCTCGCCGAAGCCAACCGTGAGCTCCCCGTGGAGGCGCTGTGGATGATGTCTGGCATCGGCTTCGGCTATGTGGGCGCGGCGCTCTTTCCCTGCGATGTGGGGGCGCCGTTATCCGGAACGTGGCGGAACACGGCGCACAATGCGTTTGGAGCGGTTCAGTATGTTGGGGGTGCCGTCGGGCTGTTCACCCTCTCGGACGCCGCATCAGGTCTTGGGCAAACCGTGTTCGCCTGGCTTGCCGGGGCGGTGGCCGTGGGTGCTACCGGGATTTCGCTGCTAACCGCCTATCGCGGGTTGTTGCAGCGAGTTGCGGAGCTAGCACTATTCGTAGGGCTGGTGGTGCTGGCTTGGTCGCCATAGCCCGCTGAGGACCAATCGTGCGAAGAAACGGCGAAGCAATGGATCAGGAGTTCCGGCACGGAATGAGATCACCATGATCACGGGCGGTTGCAACTGTGGGGCGGTGGAGTTTGAGGTGAGCGGCGGGGTGTCGCAGGTGTACGTGTGCCACTGCTCGATCTGCCGGCGCTTCTCAGGGAGCAACGGCATGGCGGTGATCGTCGTCGCGAACGAGCAGTTTCGATGGCTCGCGGGCGCCGACGAAGTGCGCCGGTGGCGAAAACCGGGCCATGATTGGGAGTCGAATTTCTGTCCTCACTGCGGATCGGCGGTGCCGGGCATGAACGACCCCGAGCGCATGTTCGTGCCGGCTGGCGCAATCACGGAGGGCGCTGACGGGTTAGAGGTTGCGCATCACATATGGGTGGGCTCCCGGGCGCCGTGGGACGTGATCGCCGATGCAGGGCAGCAGCATCCGTGCGCCTTTGGCGCTGATCCGGAGCAGGCATGAAGAGCAACAAGTACTACGACAACGTCGCCCGGTCCTACGCGGACTACCGCCAGCCGGATCTACGCATCGCTGGGATGCTGCACAACGCCCTTAGACACCACGGTAGGGTGCTGAACGTGGGCGCTGGGACAGGGTCCTACGAGCGCCGGGATCGCGATGTTGTGGCGGTGGACGCCTCTCTTGAGATGCTACGCAACCGCACGCGCGGGCCAGCGATCCGTGCGCGCGCTGAGGCGCTACCGTTCGCGTCTCAGGCGTTCGATGCGTCGCTGGCCGTGTTGACCGTCCACCACTGGCACGACCCTCGCGCGGGGCTGGCCGAGATGCGCCGCGTCACCCGCGGGCCCGTGGCGGTGCTGACGTGGGATCCCGAGCACCCGGGCTTCTGGTTGGTCAACGACTACTTTCCGCGGATCATCGAGATCGACCGGGAGATCTTCCCGCCGCTCGAGGTGTTCGAAGCCGCCCTGGGGGCAGCGCAGGTGCTACCCGTCATGATCCCCGCGGACTGCACCGACGGGTTCCTGGGCGCGTATTGGCGCCGCCCTACGGCGTACCTGGATGACGGTGCGCGATCGGCGATTTCCACCTTCGACCGTATCGATGCCACGGAGGGGCTCGGTCAACTGCGACGGGACTTGGCCGATGGGCGCTGGGCGAGTAGAAACGGTGGGCTGGCGGAGCTTGGGGACCTGGACATCGGCTATCGGTTGGTGGTGTCGGGCGCGACGTGATCGCCTCGTGAGCCGGTGCGCGATAGGGCAGCCATGCCTGCCAGCTCCGCAGGGCCAGGGAAGTGAAGCTTGCAGCCGCGTCGGGAAGACGGCGAGGCATCTGCAGCGTGTGGCGTTCGATGCGGAACAAGCGTGGTGTCTTCGACCTGTCGGTGGCCGAGATCATTGCGTTCATCGAGCAGGCCATCAACGAGCAGTAGCGGACAGGGCTGCGCACTCTGCGCGGCGGTCCCGGGCAGGTCCCTGGTGTATTCTGTACCCACCCATGGAGGTGATTCGCTTTGCCAACTTTCGATGCGTTCGGACGAGTGTTGACCGTGGAGCGACGCAACGACGCGTGGGTGGTCTTCGATAAGAGCACGGAAGGCAAGCGCCGCCGGGCGCACGACGTCGTGGTGCCGGTGGATACCCCCGAATCCGAGTTGCTCCAGAGCCTGGACGATCTGCTGCATGAGAGTGCTCGCCCAGGGTTCACGCGTGTTCGCCGCCTGGGCGAGGACTGAGTAAGACGGGCGTCGAGGTGCAGGACGATCCAACGCTCACCCTGCGTGAGGGCCTCTCGAGGTTCCGCGAACTGAACGCGAAGCACGTGGCGGAGCGCGAGCAATCGGCGGAGGCGAGCGCCTTCTTTCGCCACCACGATGTGGCGCACGTGGTGTTCGCCTGCGACACGACGCTCACCGGCGAGGGTCGAGTGAAGCTGTTTACCATCTGGGGCACGACGCTCGGCTTGCGCGGCCATCTGCGCGGCTACACGGAGGGCAATGCGTTCAGCCTGTTCCGCCAATACAGCCTGCGCCACGTGCTGCGCCAACTGGCGAGCGTGTTGGGGTCGGTGCCCACCGTTTGGCGTCGCTCGCGCCGCATGCATCGTCGCTGGCCCTGGTCAGACTACGATGCCTACCTCGACGTGCCCCTGGGCACCATCCGCCGCGAACTCAACATCCAGGTCTTGCGTGAGCCATGATCGATTTCGCTTCGACATTTATCGTGTTCTTCGCCGTGATCGATCCTATCGGCACAGTGCCCGTTTTTATCGCGGCCACCCGCGGCTATTCGGCTGGACAGAAGTCGAGGATCGCGTTGATCGCGAGTGCCGTAGGAGCAGGGGTGTTGCTGTTCTTCGTGATTGCCGGTGAGCCGATCCTCACGGCGATGGCCGTGCCGCTGTCGGCCTTCCAGATTGCAGGTGGAATCGTCCTTTTCCTCTTTGCTCTCTCGATGATTTTCGGCGAGAGCAAGCCCGAGGAGGAGGCGCGGTTGGCGGAGGCGCAAACGGAGACCGCGATCTTCCCGCTTGCCGTGCCATCCATTGCTGGGCCGGGCGCCATGCTGGCGGCCGTATTGCTGACGGAGAACGGTAGGCTGGGGGTTTGGGAGCAAGCGCAAGTGGCCGCTACCCATGCTCGTGGTGGTGGGGATCGCCCTGATCCTGATGCTCATCGCAAGCGCGATCCATCGGGTGATCGGGGACGCGGGCGCGAGTGTCATCAGCCGCGTCATGGGGTTGATTCTGGCAGCGGTCGCCACCACCAACGCGCTCGCCGGCATCAAGGCCTACTTCGCGGTGTAGATCCAGCGGTGTCGAACTCTCCCGCAACGCACGGCCCGTCCGCCACGGTCCCACCATCACGCGGTAGGCGAGCGATTCGGTGGCTACTGCTGGCGTTGCTTGGCATCGGCGTCATCGGCATGCTGCTGCCGCAACCTGTGATCATTCCCGTGCAGGGCGCCACTGCACGCGATTGGAACGTCGACAGCTTCTGGTACACCCCGTGGGGTGCGTCCGGTGTACACAAGGGGATCGACATCTTCGCAGCGCAGGATACGCCCGTGCTGGCCACCACCCACGGTGTCGTCGTGTTCACGGGAGTGTTCGGTAACGGTGGCCGCGTGGTGCTGATGCTAGGGCCTCGATGGCGCTTGCACTACTTCGCGCATCTGGAGAGCGTCTCCGTGAGTGTCGGTCGCGTTCTGGCCTTGGGCGCGGCGCTCGGCACCGTGGGCGATAGTGGCAACGCGCTAGGCAAGGCCCCGCATCTGCACTACAGCGTTCTGAGCCTCGTGCCCTATCCTTGGCGCATTCGGGCGCAGCCCCAAGGCTGGAAGCGCGCCTTCTATCTCGATCCCGGTGCGGTCATCGGGGAGTGACGGACCTCTCCGTGCGCGGCGTGCATGCTAGCCTCATGCCTATGCTTAGAGCCTTCGCAATATCAGCTGCGCTCGTGACACAGCTGCTCCTGCTGGGCTCGCCCCACCGCGCCTCGGCGGAGGAGGTACCGTGTGTCTTCGAGCCACCCCATCCGGTGGTGAACACGACGCTGGAGGTGGTGCGCCAGTACCAGCTGGCCCGACCGGTGCCCTACACGGTGGCGGAGCGCGTGTGGCTACGCACCGGGGAGCGGGTGCTCATCTCCCAGTCCGGGTGCGCGCCGGCCACGATCACCTACGCCTTCCAACTGGACGCCGAGCCTGACGGGCCACTGGGGCACCTGGCCGTAGCGCGACTCGAGCGCCTACGGGAAGTGGTGCCGGTGGGCGTAGGCGAGTTGGCCGGTGCCTTGGCGGCGAGCGTCGCGAGCGCACCGCAGGCCGTCAGCTTCGATCTCGTGCCTGGACGCGAGCGCGTGACCCTGTCGCTCACGCAGACCGATGGCGGCCCGGAGTTGGTCGTCGCCTACGAGATCTCCCAGTAGGGGAGAGCGCGCCGGGTCAGCCCACCGTGCGGTAGATCTCCGTGCGCACGGCAGACGGGTCCGTGCGCTCAGGGTCGTCCACGTAGATCTCCCAGATCGGCATCGCGCAGGGGATCCCCTCCGCCTCCATGTGGCTCCAGAGCGCCTTGTGGGTCTCGTTCATGCGTTCGTAGGGGCCCACGTGGGTGGTCGCCATGACATCGCCGGCGGGCAGGGTGGCGGCCTTGATGTTGCCGGTCGCCTTCGCGGCATCCTCGGGCGTGACCAGGCACCCACCGCGAAAGCGCAGGATGCTGGGGTCCATCTCCATGTAGACCGTCATGGGCATCGAAAGGGGCTTGATGCCGTGTTCGGCGTTGAAGCTGTACACCTCGCCGAAGGCGGAGCCCATGGCCTCGCCGATTTGCGGGCCGTACTCGCACTCGCGGTGTACGTAGAGGTAGTGTTGCTCTGGTAGGGTCCTGCGCTCGATATCCATGACCGTTCTCCATTCCTGCGGGGCACGAGGCGGTGGCCTACCGCACCGCAACGACGGCGACGACGGGACCGAGGCCTTGGACGCTCACCATACCCCACAGGCCCGCGCGCGGGTAAGAGGAGCGATGGATGGAAACGGATATGTTAGGTGGCGTATGACTGAGCTGACGCTCGACGTGTCCCGGGGTGCCTGCGCATGCGGTCGCTGCACGGTGCGCCTGGCGCTTCCCAGTCCGCTGGGGGAGCACACCCCGCGCGCGTGCGACTGTGACTTCTGCACGGCCCGCGGCGTCGCTTACCTGTCGGCGCGCGACGCGCAGATCACCCTCGACAGCACCGGCGGTTGGCATCGCGAGCGCCAAGGGTCAGGGCAGGCGGAGTTTCTCTCGTGCGCGCACTGCGGGGAGCTCCTCGCCGTGGTGGCGCCGTTCGATGATGGCTGGCGCGGCGCGGTGAATGCACGACGACTGGACGATCAGCACCTGCTCGCCGAGGCCCAGGCCGTCTCGCCGAAGCTGCTGGACGCTTCCACCAAGCGATCACGCTGGGGAACCCTGTGGGGGCGCGCGGAGGTCACCGAAACGACCCCGGCGGCAGGCGCGTCCTGATGACACGCATCGGCGTGATTTCGGACACCCACGGTGTGCTGCGACCCGAGGCAGTGGAGGCGTTGGAGGGCGTCGACCTGATCGTGCACGCGGGCGATATCGGTAAGCCCGAGGTGCTCGAGGCCCTCGCCGCCATCGCGCCGTTGCGCGCCGTGCGCGGCAACGTGGACAAGTCGCCGTGGGCAGACGCCGTGCCGTCGACCGATGCCTTCGAGGTGGAGGGGGTGTTCTTCTACCTCCTGCACGATCTTGCTGAGCTGGATCTCGACCCAGCGGCCGGCGGCTTCCAGGTGGTCATCAGTGGCCACTCGCATCAGCCGCGCGAGGAGTGGCGCGACGAGGTGCTCTACCTCAATCCTGGCAGCGCCGGCCCCCGCCGCTTTCGCCTGCCGATCTGCCTGTCGATCCTCGAACTCGCCGACGGCGACATCACCGCTCACCACGTCGACCTGGTGTCCTGACCACGACCGTGCGCGGCGGTCGCGAGTGGTAGCATGAGGCGGTCGGGACGGCCCGGCGATCAGCACCACGAAGCGAGCGATGACGCCCTCAGCAGCGGACCCCGGCTTTCACCTCATCCTGCGTATCGACGAGCCTGAGCTCAGCGAGTCGACCCGTGACGTCCTGCAGGCCCTGCGCCCCGGTGGCGTGCACTTCGGCCGCGAGGCCTTTCTGCACGATGAACCCTACCCCGTGTGGCTGGAGGCATTCAGTCGCCTGCGCGAGGCGATCTCCGAGGCGACGGGGCGTGAACGGCTGATCTGGGCCCTCGATCACGAAGGCGGGCGCGTGCATCGCGTGCCGCCGCCGATCGCTCACTTTCCCTACTCCCTGAACTGGCGAGAGCGTGCCCACGAGGTAGGAGAGGCGATCGGCGTCGCCTTGCGGTCCTTAGGGTTCAACGTGGTGTTCGGGCCTTGCCTGGACGTGTTCGCCAATCCGCAGAACGAGGTGATCGGCCCCCGGGCCTTCGGCGTGGACGCCGACGAGGTGATTCGCTTCGCGTTGCCGTACATCCGCGCCGTGCAGGCTCAGGGCGTCGCTGCCGTGGGCAAGCACTACCCCGGCCACGGCCGCACCCTACTGGATTCGCACTTCGCCCTGCCCACCCTGGACGATCCCCTGGATGCCTTACGGTCGACGGACGTGCGGCCCTTCCAGGCGGCCATGGCGGAGGCAGACCTGGGCGCCATCATGAGCGCGCACATCCTCTTCCCGGCGATCGACAGCGAATGGCCTGCGTCGCTGTCCGAGGCGTTCTGCGGGGCCTTCCTAAGGGAGACGCTCGCCTACGAAGGGGTGGTGATCGCCGATGACTTCGACATGAAGGCGGTGGCCGATCGCTACTCGCTCGAGGTGCTCGCCGCCCGCACCCTCGCGGCGCCCGCCGATATGGTCATCTTCAACCATCACTACGATCGTGCACTTTGCTGGCGCGACGCCATCGACCGTCTGGTGACCCAAGACGCCGCGGCCGCCGCCCGCCTGGCCGCGGGACGAACGCGCGTGACCCGTTGGCTCGATCGCCTGCAGCACGGGCAGCCGACACTGTTGCCACCGGATACCCTGCAACAACAGCAGGCGCTCGTGGCAGCGATACCCCAGGCCCACACGATCGACGTGGAGGAGTTTACGGGTGAGTGAGCGTATCGGCGAGGAGCCGACGATCGCCGTGGGTCTGCTGGACGACGAGACGGAGATCCGCTTTTCCCTGAGCCATCCCTACGCGTTGGTGCCGCCGGACACGGCGAACGAGCGCCTCGATGCGGGTGACTACAGCGTGGTGCGGCAAGGCAGTGGCCTGCGCCTGACCGGGCCCGACGGGATCTCCCGGGAGGCCCGCACGTTCGCCCTGAGTCCAAGCCACCCCGATGCGGTGTTTCGCCTAACCACAGAGATCGGTAAGGGCTTTCACT
Source organism: Pseudomonadota bacterium (assembly GCA_039815145.1). Classification (NCBI taxonomy): domain Bacteria; kingdom Pseudomonadati; phylum Pseudomonadota; species Pseudomonadota bacterium. The sequence continues at coordinate 8,742 of JBCBZW010000076.1, read as the reverse complement.
GGGCAGAGCTCGAGGAGCAGGCATTTCCTGCTGAACTGCAGCTCGTGCCTGCCAGCGCGGGCACCGGCGTCACGGCGGTGAACCGGGTGCCGTTGGAGCGTTACCTCACGTCGGTCATCTGTTCGGAGATGTCGTCGAGTTCACCGCGCGCCTTGCTGGAAGCCCACGCCGTGGTGTCGCGCAGCTGGTTGTTGGCGCGGCGGGCGGCGAAGGGGCGCCTGTCGGCGGCGGAGATTCAAGCGGCCGTGGAGGCGGGCGCCACGGTGGGCGAGGAAGACGCGTCCACGGTGATGCGCTGGTACGACAGCATCAAGCACGCGGACTTCGATGTCTGTGCGGAGGATCACTGCCAGCGCTATCACGGCAACTTGCGCATCGCCAACCCGGAAGCCGAGGAGGCGATCGTCGCCACGCGCGGTCGCGTGCTGATGCACGAGAACCAGGTGTGCGAGACGGTGTATTCCAAGTGTTGCGGCGGCCGCTCGGAGGACGCGCGCGTGGCGTGGGGCGATGAGCAGGTGCCTTACCTGATGCCGGTGGATGACCAGCCCGACGATGTCCCGAGGGTTGCCCACGACCTCAGCACTGAGGCGGGGTTTTGCGCCTTCCTCGAGGACGATACGCCTGCCTTCTGCAACTGCGAGGACGAGCAGGTGCTGGCGCTGGTCCTGCCGCCGCGCGATCAGCGCACACGCCACTTCTACCGCTGGACCGAACGCTTGACGCCCGAGGAAGCTGGCGAGCTGGTGCACCGCAAGCTAGGCCACGACCTAGGCGCCGTGACGGCGATCGAACCCTTGGCCCGCGGCGCCTCCGGCCGGCTGCAGCGCGTGCGCCTGGTGGGCGAGCGGGCGAGTCTGACGGTGGGCAAAGAGTTGGAGATCCGCCGGGCCCTGTCGCCTTCCCATCTGTACAGCTCGGCCTTCGTGGTCGACGTGGAGGGCTCGCGAGAGCGCCCGCAGACCCTGGTGCTGCGCGGGGCCGGGTGGGGGCATGGCGTCGGCCTGTGCCAGGTGGGTGCGGCGGTGATGGCCTACCGCGGCTACGCCTGCCACGACATCCTGAAGCACTACTATCCGCACGCCATGCTGGCGTCGGCCTACGCCTGATCGGAGTTGTACCGAATGAAGACCATCGGCCTGTTGGGTGGCATGAGCTGGGAGAGCACCACGCTCTACTACCAGTTGATCAACCAATCGATCAAGCGCCGCCTCGGCGGGCTGCACTCTGCCCGGGTGGCGCTGGTGAGTGTGGACTTCCAAGACGTCGAGACCCTGCAACACCAGAACCGCTGGGACGAAGCGGGCGAGCTACTCGCGCGGGCTGCCGTGCAAGTGCAAGCGGCGGGCGCGGACGGCCTGTTGATCTGCACCAACACCATGCACAAGGTGGCGCCGGCGGTGGAGGCGGCGATCGACATCCCCCTCCTGCACGTGGTGGACGCCACTGCAGCCCAGGCCCGCGATCGGGGCCACCAGCGGCTCGGCCTGTTGGGCACGCGCTTCACCATGGAGCAGCCCTTCTACCGCGACCGCTTCACCGAGCGCTACGGCATCGACATGCTGGTGCCGGACCTCGCCGAGCGGGAGGAGGTCCATCGCATCATCTACGAGGAGCTGTGCCTGGGCACGATCAGCGAGGCGTCGCGGGCGCGGATGCTGGAGATCATCGATGGCCTGATGGCCGCCGGCGCGGAGGCGATCGTCGAGGGCTGCACGGAGATCGGCATGTTGGTGGGGGAGCAGCACACGCAAGCGCCTCTCTACGACACCACCGCCGTGCACGCCGAGGCCGCGGTGACCTGGGCGTTGGCGCCCTAGGGAACCTTACGCACGGGTAAGGTGAGGTCGTCGATCGCGGCTTCCGCGCGATGACGCGCCTGCGGATCGCTGGACTGCCCATCGGCCGCGATCACGTGCACATCCGTGATGCCGATGAACGACAGCACGTGGCGCAGGTAGCCGCTGGCGAAATCGATGGGGCTGCCGAGGCGGGTGCCGCCGGAGGCCATCACCAGGTAGGTGGGACGATCCGCCAGTAGGCCGATGGGACCGTCCGGCGAGTAGCGGAAGGTGCGTCGGGCGCGACAGATGAGGTCGATGTAGGCCTTCATGGCCGCCGGCACGCCGAAGTTGTAGATCGGGCATGCGATCACCACCGCGTCGGCCTGCTCCCATTCACCGATGAGAGATTCCGACAGGGCCAGCGCCTCGCGGTGAGCGTCCGTGCGCTCCTCGGCGGCGGTGACGTTGGCCGCGATCCAGTCCGCGTCGACGAAGGGCAGGATGGGATCCGCGAGATCCCGCTCGGTGACCGCTGTATCGGCAGCGAGGCGTGCGATAAGACGGTCGGCCAGGGCGCGCGATACGGAGGTGTCGCGGCGGCTGCTCGCGTCGATTCGTAGGAGCTGGTGCCGACTCATCGGTCCTAGCGCCACTGCTCGAGCAGAGCTTCGAGCTTGCGCTGGTCGACGGCGAAGCGACGAATCCCATCGGCGAGCTTCTCCGTCGCCATCGCATCCTCGTTGAGGTGCCAACGGAACACCGATTCGGAGACTTCGCCGAGGGAGGGAATCTGCAGATCGCGGGCCTGATCCTCGCTCAGCTTGCGCGGCAACTCACCTTCGCGTTGCTGCAGCTCGTCGAGGAGCTTCGGCGCGATCGTGAGTAGGTCACAGCCGGCGAGTTCGGTGATCTCCTCGGCGTTGCGGAAGCTGGCGCCCATCACCTGGGTGCGCAGGCCGTAGTGCTTGTAGTAGTTGTAGATGGCCGTCACGGAGCGCACGCCGGGATCTTCCTCGGGCGCGTAGGACGTCTGCCCCGTGTGCTGCTTGTACCAATCGAGGATGCGACCCACGAAGGGGGAGATCAGGGTAGCGCCGGCCTGAGCGCACGCCACCGCCTGACCGAGGCAGAACAGCAAGGTCATGTTGCAGTGGATGCCTTCCTGCTCCAGGGCACGCGCGGCATCGATGCCCTCCCAGGTGGAGGCGAGTTTGATCAGGATCCGCTCGCGATCGACGCCGAGGTCTTCGTAGCGCTTGATGAGCCGGCGGGCCTTGGCCACGCTCGCGCCCGCGTCGAAGGACAGGCGTGCGTCCACCTCGGTGGAGACGCGGCCCGGGATCAGCTCGAGGATGGCGTGGCCGAAGTTCACGGCCACCTGCTCGGCGATGGCGTCGATGCGGGCACGGCCCGTGAGCTCCGTCGGCGCCGTCGCCACGGCCTGCTCGATCAGCGGGCGGTACTCGGGCTGCTGGGCGGCGGCGAGGATCAGCGACGGGTTGGTGGTGGCGTCGACGGGGCGCCATTGGCGAATGCTGTCGATGTCGCCGGTGTCGGCGACCACCGTGGTCATCGCACGCAGCTGCGGCAATAGGGCGTTGCTCTGGGCTTCCATGGGCTTCCTGCTGTGGTCCTGTTGTTGTTATCTCAAGTGTCAGGTCTCGTGAGCCTGCGCCGACCGCGCCTAGGTGGGGATCGTGCGGCCGAAGTCGGTGAATGCCACCTTCGCCGTGTTCGGCCGCAGGGATGCCCAGTCCTGCAGCTGCGGCAGGGCGAGGCCGACGATGCCGCAGGTCGGCAGGCCGGCCACGGGCTCGACGCTGAGGCTGCTGGCCAGCTCGCTCAGGCCCGGGTTGTGGCCGACGATGGCGACCACGGAGATCGCGTCGTCCGTATCGCTCAGGAGCTCCAGCAGCGTGGTGCGGGAGGCATTGTAGATCGCGAGCTCGAGCTGGATGGTGTCGGGGTCGTAGCGCAAGCGCTCGGCGATGATGCGCGCGGTGCTGGCGGCGCGGACGGCGGGCGAGGCCAAGATCAGATCCGGCACGATGCCACGCGCCTGCAGACGTCCACCGGCGAGGCGTGCCTCGTGTTCACCGTGATCGCTGAGGGGGCGTGCCTTGTCAGGTCCGCCCCCGGGGGGCTCGCGCGCCGCCTGGGCGTGGCGCACGATGAGCAGGCGCCGGGGCGGGCGCTCATCGTTCATGGTGACGGGGCACGTGATGGCATCAGTACATCATGCCCGTTTGCAGGCGCGCTGCCTCGCTCATCCGGTTTTGGTCCCAAGCGGGCTCGAAGGTGAGCTCCACGCGCACGTCGTCAAGCGTGGGGATGAGCAGTAGCTTCTCGCGCACGTCGGCGACGATCACGTCCCCCATGCCACAGCCCGGCGCCGTCAGCGTCATCACTACGTCGACGCGGCGGGCGGTGCCGTCGCCGTGATCGAAGTTGCAATCGTAGATCAGGCCGAGATCGACCACGTTGACCGGGATTTCTGGGTCGAAGCACGTGCGCATCTGATCCCAGGCGAGCTTCTCCACGTCCTCGTTGGTCGCTCCATCGGGCAGCTCGGGGCGGGGCGTCGGCTCCTTGCCGAGGGCGTCGGCGTCGTGGCCGGCGATGCGGAACAGGTGGCCGTCCAGGTAGACGGTGAAGCTGCCGCCGAGGGCCTGGGTGATGTAGCCCATCGCATCTTCGGGCAGGGTGGTCTCCTCGCCGCTCGGGATCACGATGGCTTCGACGTCGCGACTGATGACAACGGGTTCACTCTGGTTACCAAACATCTTGGCTCTACTCCGTGGTTACCGAAGCCGGTCCATCGGCAGCGAGGGCTGAGTTGACGGTGTGCCAGCAGAGCGTGGCGCACTTCACGCGGGACGGATAAGCGCGCACGCCGGACAGGGCGGCGAGCTTGCCGAGGGCCGTCTGATCGACGTCGGCGTCCGCGTCCGTGAGCAGGGCGTGCATCGAGTCGAAGACCTGCTGAGCTTCCTCCAGGGTGCGGCCCTTCAGGTGCTCGGTCATGAGCGATGCGGAGGCGATGGAGATGGCGCAGCCCGCCCCTTCGAAGCGTACGTCGTCGATGCGACCGTCGTCGCCCACGTTCAGGTACACGGTGAGCTTGTCGCCGCACAGGGGGTTGAAGCCGTCGGCCGCGTGCGATGCCGGATCCAAGCGCCCGAAGTTCCGCGGGCTCTTGTTGTGATCGATGATCAAGTCCTTGTAGAGGTCTGCGAGCTCCATCAGCCGAACACCTTCTGTGCCACGCGGAGGGCGTCGATGAGGCGGTCCACGTCCTCGTGGGTGTTGTAGCTGGCGAAGGACGCGCGAGCGGTGGCGGGCACCCTGAAGAAGTCCATCACAGGTTGAGCGCAGTGGTGTCCCGTGCGCACGGCGACGCCCTCGCTGTCGAGGATGGTGCCGATGTCGTGCGGGTGTATCCCCTCGAGGGCGAAGCTCAGGGCGCCGGCCTTCTCCGCCGCGGTGCCGATCACGCGCGCGCCATCGACATCGCCGAGTAGGTCTGTGGCGTACTCGAGCAGCTCATGTTCCCAGGCGCCGATGGCCTCCGGAGTGAGGGACTCGATGAAGTCCACGGCGGCGCCGAGGCCGACCGCGCCGGAGATGTTCGGTGTGCCGGCTTCGAACTTGGCCGGCAGGGGCGCGTAGCGGGTGCCGTCGAAGCGCACCTCGAGGATCATCTCACCGCCGCCCTGCCAGGGCGGCATCTCCTCCAGGAGCTCCGCGCGACCGTAGAGGGCGCCGATGCCCGTGGGGCCGTACATCTTGTGGCCGGAGAAGGCGTAGAAGTCGCAGTCGATGTCCTGCACATCCACCCGCAGGTGGGGCACGGCCTGGGCGCCGTCGATCAGGGTCATCGCCCCCGCCTCGCGGGCGAGCCTGACGATTTCCTTCACCGGGTTGACCGTGCCGATGGCGTTGGAGACGTGGATCATGGCGACGATGCGGGTCTTGGGGCCGAGCATCTCGCGGTAGGCGTCCATGTCGAGCTCGCCGGCCTGGCTGATGGGCACCGGGCGCAGCACAGCGCCGGTGCGCTCGGCGAGGAGCTGCCAGGGCACGATGTTGGAGTGGTGCTCCATGTGCGTGACGAGGATTTCATCGCCGGCCTGCAGGCGTACGCCGTAGCTGTTGGCGACGAGGTTGATTGCCTCGGTGGTGCCGCGGGTGAAGATCACCTCGCGCGCCTCGCGGGCGTTGAGGAATGCGCGAACGCGCTCGCGCGCGTGTTCGAAGGCATCGGTGGCGCGCTGGCTGAGCGTGTGCACGCCGCGGTGGACGTTGGCGTGGTCGCGCTCATCGTAGTGCCGCACGGCGTCGATCACCGATTGGGGGCGTTGCGCCGAGGCGGCGTTGTCGAGGTACACCAGCGAGCGCCCGTTCACCTCCTGATCGAGGATCGGGAACTGTTGGCGCACCACGCTCACGTCGAGGTCGAGGGGAGGCGCATCCACCACGTCCACGTCGGGGAGCGGGTGAGGGCGGCTAGCGACGGTCATGACAATTCCTCTAGCAGGTGAGCGCTATCGCCCAAGCGGGCGAGCACGGCACGGGTGGCCGCCTCGCGCACGGGCGCCAGGTCGATGCGCTCGATGAGGTCACGGGCGAAGGCGTAGGTCAGCAACTGACGGGCGCGTTGCTCGTCGAGGCCGCGCGAGCGCAGGTAGAACACGGCCTGTTCGTCGAGCTGGCCGACGGTGGCGCCATGGCTGCAAACCACATCGTCGGCGTAGATTTCGAGTTCCGGTTTGGTGTCGATCTCGGCCCGTTCGCTCAGCAGCAAATTGCGGCTGGACTGGTGAGCCTCGATGCCCTGGGCATCCTTGTGCACAACCACCTTGCCGTTGAACACCCCGCGGCTGCGCCCGTCGAGCACCCCGCGGTAGTCCTCGTCGCTGCGCGTGTGCGGCTCCAGGTGATCCACGCGCGTGTGCGTGTCGAGGTGTTGCTCGCCGCTCGGCAGGAAAACACCGTTCAGCACGGTGCTCGAGCCGGGTGCCGCGAGTTTCACGTGGATGTCCTGGCGCGCCAGGCGCGAGCCGGCCTGCAGGTGATGGCTGGTGAAGTTGGCGTCGCGGCCCAGGGTGGCGTTCATCGAGTGCACGATCGAGCCGGTGGGGGCGCCATCCTGCAGGAGGTAGTGATCGATACGGGCGCCGTCGTCGAGGCGCAGCTCCTCCACCATGTTAGTGAAGTTGGTAGGCTCACTGAGGGTGGCGTGGTGCTCGACGACACGGGCCCGCGCGTGGCGGCCGGCGACGAGATACACGCGCGGTTGGATCAGGGCGGCCGCGGCTTGTTCGACGCTGAGGAACACCAGGTAGAGCGGCTTCTCGAGGGTCACGTCCGCGTCCAACGTAACCAGGGCGCCATCCTTCAGGAACGCGGTGTTGAGTGCGACGAGGCCGTTGCTCTCGAGGCTGGCGACCGTGCCGAGGCCATCCAGGCGCTCGTCTTCCTGATCCACGGCGTGGGCCAGGCTCGCCACGTGAACGCCCGCCAGCGCCGCGTCTGCCGCGTCGCTGAGCGACGGTGCGTAGCGACCGTTGACGAACACCAAACGCAGCGCCTCGCCGTCCGCGAAGGACAGGGCGGGCAGTGCGTCGCCGTCCACGCTGGGCACGGCGGCGGCGGCCTGGAAGGCCTCGCGCTCGATGCGCGCGAGGTTGGTGTACTTCCAGTCCTCGTGGCGTGGGGTCGGGAAGCCCTGGGCCGTAAAGGCCTCGATGGCACGCGTACGCAGCGCCTTGATCGCCTCGCTGCCGGCGAGGACGCGCTGCATCTGCTCGTGCGCCTCCGTGTAGCGCGCGATCGTATCGGCGAGGGCCGTGGTCATGCTGCGTTGGCCTCCTCGAGCACCCAGTCGTAGCCGCGCGCTTCGAGTTCGCGGGCGAGGCTCTTGTCGCCGGACTTGATGATGCGCCCGCCGGCGAGCACGTGTACGTAGTCCGGCTCGATGTAGTCGAGCAGGCGCTGGTAGTGGGTGACCAGAAGTATCGAGCGGTCTTCGCCGCGCAGGGAGTTGACGCCGTTGGCGACCACGCGCAGGGCGTCGATGTCGAGGCCCGAGTCGGTCTCGTCGAGCACCGCCAGCTTCGGCGCCAGCACGGCCATCTGCAGGATCTCGTTGCGCTTCTTCTCACCGCCCGAGAAGCCCTCGTTGACGCCGCGCTGGAGGAAGCTCTCGTCCATCTGCATCAGCTGCATCTTCTCGCGCACCAGTGAGAGGAATTCATAGGCGTCGAGCTCCGGCAGGCCGCGGTGCTTGCGCTGGGCGTTGAGGGCGGCTTTCAGCAGGTAGACGTTGTTCACGCCCGGGATCTCCACCGGGTACTGGAAGGCGAGGAAGAGCCCTTCGCGAGCGCGTTCTTCGGGATCGAGCTCGAGCAGGGCCGTGCCGTCGAAGTCGACGCTGCCACCGGTGACTTCGTAGCCGTTGCGGCCGGCGAGGAGGTGGGCGAGGGTGCTCTTACCGGAGCCGTTGGGACCCATGATGGCGTGGACATCGCCCGCGCCGATCTCCAGCGAGAGGCCCTTCAGAATTTCCTTGTCCTGCACGTTGGCGCGCAGATCACGAATGCTGAGCATGTTGTCTTCCTGGTTCCTTCAGGCGCGGCCCGTGCCGCGCGATCATGTCTTGTCAGTGGGTGAGCGTGGCGCTTAGCCGACCGCGCCTTCGAGGCTCACATTGAGCAGGCGCTGAGCCTCCACCGCGAACTCCATCGGCAGTTCCTTGAACACTTCCTTGCAGAAGCCGTTCACGATCATGTTCACCGCGTCCTGCGTCTCCAGTCCGCGCTGGTTGCAGTAAAAGATCTGATCCTCGCCGATCTTCGAGGTACTGGCCTCGTGCTCCATGCGGGCTGTCGGGTTCTGGACGTCGATGTAGGGGAAGGTGTGGGCGCCGCAACGATCACCGATCAGCATCGAGTCGCAC
>JBCBZW010000075.1 GCA_039815145.1 Pseudomonadota bacterium | reverse complement strand
GCGCCGTCGAACGCGGTCACGGTCACCTCTCACTTGGAGGATTACCCCGCAGGCCTGCCGCAACCGCGCATTAATGCCCCGCCGGTCTGGGAATGCGGTCGCGCGGCCGGCGTGAGCGACGTGGTGCCGGGCGCTCTCGTCGAGGTGTTCGCACGCGATCCGGGGGATGCTGGTGGCAATGTCGTCGGCGCCTTCAACGCCACCCCGGAATGGGGCCTCAACTGGACCGGGATCAATCCCGCCTACAACCTCGATGCGCGCACCTGGGCCGTTGCCTCTCTGTGTGAGCAATCCAATACGAGCGCCGAGGAGTTGGTACGGGCGGAGCCTGCGACCATCGAGATTCCCACCCTGCACGACGTGTACGAGGGCAACGATCGCGTGATCGCCAGGGGCCCGGCGCCCGATCACGGTCCGCTGACGACAGGGGCGTTCGTCGACGTCATGGAGGCCGGCACCAGCGTCGGATCGACGGTGACGCCGGGCGGCGCCGGGCACATCATCCTCGTCAGTCCCGACGTGTCCTCCTCGCCCTACACGGCCACCCAGTCGCTGTGCACGAGCAGTGACCCTTCCGTACCCGTAACGCCGATTCCCTGTGATGATCTGCCGCCACCGATCATCAAGCCGCCGCTGCCTGGGGACACCAAGATCGAGCTGACCGACTACGTCGAGGGGGCCGAGATACTCGTCTTCGCCAACGGCGCCGAGATCGGCCACTCCGGTCCGCCGGTGATCAACCTGAGCGCTCCACTCGGCAACGGCCAAACGCTCACCGTGGTGCAACGCCTGGGCAGCTGCGAGAGCGACTGGGTGTACGAGATCGAGGTGGAGTGCGAGAACCTGGGTGGCGACGACCGCGCTTGCTCCGGTGACTGGCCCGCTTTCCGCCACAACGCGATGCGGTCGGCCAATCAGACGCAGGTATCTGCCCTGTCCGATCCGTACCAGGTGAAGAAGCTCAACCGCGCCTGGGAGTTCGACCCGCCAGAAGGGCGCGCCTTCCGCGCTTCACCGGTCGTGCACGGCGACATGGTGTACATCGGTAACGGCAACGGTCGCTTCTACGCGCTCGATGTCGCCACGGGCGCGGTGCAGTGGGAGTATCCGCCGCCGGGGTCACCCGCCCTGCTCACCCAGTACGTGAGTAACCCGTCGAGCTGTGGCATCGCCGCGAGCGCGGCCATCGGACGGGTGCAACGGGAGCTCGACGTGGTGATCTTCGCTGCGCCGGACCCATCGCTCGGGGCCGGCTTGGGTAGCGGCAGACTCTTCGCTCTGGACGCCCAGACCGGCGCCGAGGTGTGGAAGTCTCCTGAGATCGCCGTGCTCAATGGCTTGACCGTGAGCGACGAGAGCGAACTGCACGAACAGACCGGCTACGCGCCGCCGCTGGTATTCGGCGATCGCGTCTACATCGGCATCGCCAACCATGGCGACAACCCGATCCAGAACGGTCGCGTGGTCGCCGTGGATCTCAACACGGGAAACCCCGTGCCCGGATTCGACTTCAAGGCCACCTCCACCCGTGGTGGCGGCGTATGGAGTCCAATCGCTGGTGGCTTCGGGCGTGACGGCATCTTCATCACCACTGGCAATACTCGCTGCTGGAACGGTGGCTGTCAGGATGAACCCTCACCGAACCACGGCCTTAGCATGTTGCGTCTGAACGCCTCGAGTGGCGCGGTGGACTGGAAGCTGCAGCCCGTGCCGTTCGCGCTCGACGGCGACCCGGACTGGTCGGCGGGCCCGAGCCTGCTGCGGACCAGCTGCGGTGACATGGTGCTCTCGCGCATGAAGGATGGCTGGACCTACGCCATCGACCCGAGCGCCACCTACACCCCGCGCTGGCAGTTCCCGCCCACCGGCAGCGCGCCGGGATACGAGTTCGATCCCGCCTGGGGCACCGCCCACGGTGATTCGCGGTACCTCTACCCAGGCGCCGCCTGGAACGATACCTACATCAGTGAGGCGGGCGGCGAGGACGTCATCAACATCACCGCCACGGGCTTCGGTCGCCTCCACGCCTTCAACGCCTGCGGTGGTTCGGGCGGACGCGTGCGCTGGATCGCGGACATCCCGGGTGCCACCCAGGGCGGGCAGTACCAGCTCGGGTCACCGTCGGTCAGCCACGGCATCGTGTTCGTGGGCAATGGATCGGGGGATCTGGTGGCGATCGCGGACCCCGGTGTGTGGCCGTCGACGTCCTCGACCTGTAGCAATCCGGCTGTCCCCCTGGCCGACTGCGCCGCCAACGGCTTCAACGTCGTGCCGGTGCCCCACGTGCTGGCGAACGTTGACCTGGGGTCCGTCGCCATCCTCGGCGAGCCCGCGTTGGCGGGTGGCCGGGTGTTCGTCGCCTCCGGGCGGTCCTGTGGCAGCAACGGAGCACTGCACATGCTGGAGCCGGAATCATGAGTAGTTGGAGAGCCCCGCGCTCGCCCTCGCGAGCCTTGCTACTGGGTATCCTCGCCTTGACGCTTGCACCTAGCCTTGTCGTTGGGCAAACGGACCGTCAGCAGGAGCGTGTGACCCGCTACGAGCTAGCCGCCGGCCAGCTGTCCTTGCGCAGCGGTAACACGGTCGGCGTGGCGATCGAGCGCTGGATGCTCGGCGGTGGCCTGAGACTCGAGCGCCTGCCGCTCGACGCAGATGCCACGGCGGTGCTGCACCTGCGGGGTGGGCGCTTGACGACCATCGTCGGCGCCCAGCGTGTGGTACGCAGCGAAGGGGACTACTGGACGGTTCCGCGCGGTCAGGCGATGGGCGTGGAGACCGACGACGACTCGGCGGTGCTGGAGGTCACGTTCATTCGCTGACGGTCATCGGGCCTTAAGACCATAGGAACTGGCGCAATCACCAGTCCTCGAGCGGCACATCGCCGGTCATCCACCGCCATTCCACGTCGGTCATGAACCAGCGGTAGGCCTCGATGTCGCTCACGCCCCAATCGCGGTAGTCCCGCATCGCCTCGAACAAGGCGGTGGCGTGCTGCGCGTTGGGTTCGTCGAGCAGGGTGCGGAAGCAGCTCATGAGCTCCGCTGGCTTCGCCGGCACCGCCTCCAACGCCTTGGGCAGCCACTTGTGATAGGGGAAGAGACGGCGGTTGTGGGCGAGGAAGGTCCTGGCCACGAACAACGCCAGCTGACTGGCGGCGCGCAGCTCGGTGTAGCGATTGCCGTGGCGTGTCGCCTCCTGCATCAGCCAGTGCTGAATGAACGCCATGCTGTAGAAGGCCCGCAGACGCCCCGCGTGGCCATCCTCCTGATAGACGGGGATGCGCCCCAGGAGCTCGTCGAGGTGAGGGAGGTGGGAGAAGGCAGCGAAGGCCCCTTCGAAGGCGGCCCGTGAGGGCTCGTTACCGCGCGTCGACACCCCCTCGAGGTACGCAAGGTCGATGATCTTACCGTCGACGTAGCCACCCGCGTAGTCGCAGAGATCCTGGCGGTTGATGAACAGGTCTCGAGCGGCCGTGTGCTGTCGAAAAGCCTCATCGGTGGCGACGATCATGAAGTCCACATCCGAATCATCGCGCGCCCATCCCTTCGCGACGGATCCGCCGATGATGATGGCGAGGTAGCGGGGGTCACCGCGATAGGCGTCGGCGAGGCGGTCGATGGCGCGTTGGTGATGGGCGCGGATGGTCATGGTGTCTCCAGTGCCGGTAAGCCGTCGACGGGGGCAAGCTCGCCGCCCTGCTCCATGCGGGCCAGGTTCGCTCGCTGCTGGCCGATCGCTGTGCGCAGGGTCGAGCAGAGCGCCTGATACTCGGGCTCGCCCTGCAACGCCGCGGAGGCGAGCGCGGTTCGCGTCAGGTCCTTGCAGCCACCGCCGCGGTGCCAGTCGCGCAGCGCCGAGAGGGCGCCGGTGGAATCGCCTATGGCAGCGAATAGCCAGGCATCCATCAGGTCGATGCCCCGCCAGCCGTAGCGGCTTCGCGATGGCGCCAATGCCGTGAGCCGCTCCGTGAGCTCCGTGGCCATGTCTCCCGCGCCGGTCAGGTGCAAGACAGTGGTGTAGGCGAGGGCGAGTTTGAACAGATTGTTGTCGGTCTCGATGGCGAGTTCTGGCTGCTGCCGCAGCGCGGGGTAGAGTGCTTCGAAGAGCTCGACCGCAAGCGCCGGGTGGTCGTAGCGCAGGTCCAGTCCGTTCAGGTGCAGCACGTCATGCCAGGGTTCGACGGGGAGGCGGCCATCGATGATCTGCCGCAGCAGGTCCGCTTCCCGCTCGCGCTCCCCGTTGAGGCGATGGAGTTTCAACCGCGCGATCCAGGAGAACCCCTTCTCCGGCGCGATGTGCAGGCACCACTCGAAGAAGTACGCTGCCCGCGCCGACAGACCCAGCTCCTCGTACGCCACGGCGAGAAAGAACGTGGTCCAGGGCACCCCGGGATCCAAGTGGAAGGCGCGTTGGAAGGCCTTGATCGCCTCATCGTGTCGGCACAACTTCCAGGCGTAGAGCTGGCCCAGCATTTGGTGGGGCGGCACCGCCGTGGGCGCGGTCGCGATGGCGGCGTGGAGCGCCGCGCGGGATTCGTCAAAGCGCTCCAGGTCCATCAACGCCTGGCCCATCAAGGAGAGCGTATGGTGGCTCTGTGGATCCAGCAGCCGCGCCCGGCTGAAGTGCTCGAGGGCTTCCTTGGGTTGTTCGCAGTCCCAGCTTTTGAAATAGCCGAACATGCGCAGTGCGCTGGTGTTGTTCGGGTTGAGTTGGATGGCGCGCTCGTAGGCCACCTCTGAGGCATCGAAGGCGCCGCGGTGCCTCTCGAGAAACCCAAGAGCTTCGTAAGCTTCGCTGAGCTGAGGGTTCAGCCTGAGGGCCCTTCTGATCACGGGTTCCGCCACCTGATTCTGCGCTTCGACGTCGAGGCCGCCGAAGTGCACTCGCTCGAGGAGCGCCATGGCCAGCTGCGCATGCGCTTGGGCGAAGTCCGGATCCAACTCGATCGCCTGGCGAAAGTGTTCGATCGCTGCGCTGAAGCCCTCGCAGGTGGCGAGTCCATAGCTCACGCGACCGCGAAAGTAGGCCTCCAGCGCCGCCATGTGCCGGGTGGGAGTTTCGGTGAGCTGTTGCTGTTCTTCCGGCGACAGCACGGTGCGCAGGCTCGTGGCCACGGTGAGGGCGATCTCGCTCTGGATGGCAAAGACGTTCTGCGCCGTGAGCGTTCGGGTGTAGGTCTCCGCCCACAGGTGCTCGTCCTTCAGGGCATCGATGAGCTGCACGGTGATGCGGATCTGATCGCCCGCGCGCTGCACTGCGCCTTCGATCACGCAGGTGCAGTTCAACTCGCGAGCGATCGTGCCGACGCTCTTCTGGCTGTGGCGGTAGGCCATTACCGAGGTGCGCGAGATCGTCGCCAGCTTGCGGATTTTCGAGATGTGCGTGATGAGTTCGTCGTGAAAACCGTCGGTGAAGTAGGCGTCTGCCTCGTGGGCGCTGCGGTTGTCGAAGGGCAGCACGGCGATCGCGGGGTGGTTGCGCGATAGCGCTGTGGCGCGGGCGGGCGGCGGAAGCTCTTCTACCGCGTCGGCGCTGAGCGGGCCACTCGCCGCGCCTGGTTCTGGCGCGGCCGGCTGCGGGATCTCCGTGACGACACCCACGAATCGGTAGCCGCGTCCGCGCACCGTCTGGATGTACTTCTGCTGCACACCGTCGTCGCCGAGGGCGGCACGGGCGAGCTTGATCTCGTTGCTGAGCGTGCCGTCGGAGATTAGGCGACCGTTCCAGACCTCCGCCACCAATTGCGCGCGGGTGACGACGCGGTCGCGGTGGCGGATCAGGTAGACCAGTAGATCAAACACCTTCGGCGCCACGGGGACGGGCTCACCGTCCTTGGTGAGGGAGAAGCGTGTCGTGTCCAGCTCCACCCCGGAGCACTGGAAGATCATGGGTACCCCATCCGTCGGTAACACCAGCCGTCACATGGTGGCACAAACCTCCGTGCGGTCACGCTCCTAGGTAAACGATAGGAAAAAGATAGATTCCCCATAAGCCGGCCGCGGTGGAAGTTGCTAGCGTTGAAGCATGAATACATCCACTCGCCCCATCCTGTGGGGACTGCTCACGTTCCTGGCCACGAGCGTGCTGCTCGTCGGTTGCAGCGCCACTCAGTCGCCCGGCCGCGCCGCCGTGATCGATTACGGCGATTACACATCCGAGACGCTCACGACCAACGCGTGGCTCGCCCTGACGGCCGGCAACTACGACCACGCGATTCAGTACACGAGCAAGTGCGCTGAGCTTTACGAAGAGAAGGCGCGCGAGATGCAAGCCTCGCTCACGGCCAAGGCGCACATCGACGAGGTCTTCGAATACTGGGCCTTGAACGATGTTGGCACGAGCTACTTCATTAAGGGCGAAGCCCTCACCAAGTTGGGCAGACGCACGGAGGCGGTGGCCGCCTTCACGGTGGTGCGGGACCACCTCTTCTACGCCCAAACCTGGGATCCCAAGGGTTGGTTCTGGTCCCCCGCCGAAGCGGCCTACGCCCGGGTGGAGCTGCTGACGGGTGATTTTTGAACATGTCGGGGAGAGGGCTATGGGCTCTTCTGGTCGCCGCCATCACCGCGCTTTGGTCCTGTGCGATGAACGCCGAGACGCCTCCTAGCCCCCGGTCCGAGGTGCGCGTCGTGCAGGCGGTGGACGGCGGGTTCACGCTCCTGCGAAACGGTGAGCCGTATCGGGTGAAGGGCGCTGGCTACAGCAGCGGCGAGGCCACCACGGGCGGATCGCTGGCGGTGCTGGCCCAGTCAGGCGGCAACTCCATCCGCACCTGGGGCATCGACCAACTGGAGCAGGAGGTAGACGGCAAGCCCCTGCTGGACCGCGCACACGAGCTGGGACTCACCGTCGCGGTGGGTTTCTGGGTCCAGCACGTCCGCCACGGCTTTGACTACGGCGACGCCACCCGCGTCGCGGAGCAGCGCGAGCAGCTGCGCGCCGCCGTGCTCAAGTACCGGGACCACCCCGCGCTGCTGCTGTGGGGGCTCGGCAATGAGATGGAGCGCGTCTGGGACGGCGATGGGGACGAGAATACCCTCAGCGATGAACGGATCTGGACTGAGCTCAATCACCTGGCGGGCATCATCAAAGACCTCGATCCCCATCACCCGGTGATGACTGTGGTCGACGGCACGCCGCCGGCGAAGGTCCAGGCGATTCAATCGCAGTACCCTGCGCTCGACATCCTCGGTATCAATTCCTACGCCGGCGCCGTGGGCGCCGGCCGACGCTTGCGTGACGCCGGTTGGGACGGCCCCTACATGCTCACCGAGTTCGGCGTCACGGGAACCTGGGAGGTGCCCGTGACCGCCTGGAACGCGCCGATCGAGCCCGATCCGAGCACCAAGGCGAGCGAGAGCTACACCGCCTACACGCGGGACCGTGACGACAATGCGGGCCACTCCCTCGGCTCCTACGTGTTCCTGTGGGGCAGCAAACAGGAGGCGACCTTCACCTGGTTCGGCATGTTCCTGCCCACCGGGGAGAAGCTCCCCCGCGTGGATGCGATGGCGTACGCCTGGTCGGGTCGCTGGCCAGCCAACCGGGCTCCCAAACTCCGGTCCCTAGTCACGCCGGTGGCGATGAAAGCGGTGAAGCCCGGCTCCTCCTCGTATGCCCAGGTGGACTGCATCGACCGCGAAGGCAACGCCCTGAGCTACGCGTGGGAGATCAGGTCGGAGAGCAACGACCGAAGGGTAGGGGGAGACGCCGAGGCGGTGCCTCCAACGATACCTAACGCGATAAGTAGTGGGCAGGGCACGGCTCGTATCGAGTTCAAGGCACCCCAGAGCCCTGGGGCCTATCGCCTGTTCGTCACCGCCTACGACGGTCACGGTGGTGCCGTCGCTCACAACCTGCCGTTCTTCGTGAGCGATTGAAGGCGATGGGGCACGACGCATTCGCTTGGCGGGCAGGCGTCTCGCTCGTGGGCGCCTTGCTGGCGTGCTCTGCGGCATCGTGTGGAGCTGCCGAATCAGCGGCGGGTATCGAACATCGGGACTTCGAGGTCAAGGTGATTTCGCGGGGCGATAACCGCCCGCCCATCAACCTGGCGCAGACCCATGGCGACAGGGTCCTGGTGCTCGCCAAGGAAGGGGCGAGCGAGTCCGAGATTCGGGGCCATCGGTTTGCCGATGGTACGGACGCCGGAACCACGCTGGACACCTTGCTCGACCACGGCTTTATCTCGCGGGAAGGCTCAGCAGGGCTCTCACCGACGGTGGCGGTGATGACGTTGACCGCTGTGTCGAGGGACATGCCCGTCGACGAGAGCGTCATCGCTCAGACCGTCGAGGCGATTCACGCTTACGCGCCGGCGGCCTTCGAGGCCCTCGCCGGGCTCGAGGGCTTCTCGCATCTGACCCGTGGTCAGTACGACCTCTTCCTGCTGTCCAATGGCCTGCTCGACAACTTCCAGATCGCCAATGTGGAAGCGCAGGTGATCGCTTCGGAACGGCCGGCTCGGGCGGGCGGACACTACTACCTGTCGGTGCAGGAGAAGGCAGCGGGGGCTGTGGGGGAGGCCTTCGGCATCTACGGTAACCACACCGGGCGCTACGGACCTTACATCCTCGGGGTCTACGGCAATCAGCGAAACCAGCGCACGGATTTTCATCGGATGCCTAAGGCGCTGATCGGCGCAGGCGAAACCGCTGACGATAGCGCGCTGCAGATCCGCCGTCGGCAACTCGTCGACACCCTCGGTGCCCTTTGGTTTGAACAGGAGGAAGTCGTTGGCGAGGCGCGGCAGACCTTGGAGCGACTCGGGTTCGTGTCAGCGACCGGCGCGTTGATGATCCCTGTCATCACCACGGCGAACTACGGACGCTTCAGCGCCGTCGTGGCTGACTTTACACCCACCCTGATTGCGATTCTGAACGGCCATCTCCCAAGCTTGAAGGCTCGCTACGCCGATTCTTCCTACGCGGGGGAGATCACCTTCGAAGAGTTCTTCATGTGGTGGTTCCATCTCTACTACAGCGCCGTCACCGACGCGCTGGTTGCGGATGGCACCATTCACATTCCACCGCAGGGCGTCGCCACCTACCTCATGATCCCCGGCGACGCTGGTGGGTCCACCCGGTAGCAAAGCACCTAGCGCGCAGCGAAACACACCACTGAGAAAGACACGGACTTTCGGCGCTTGTCCGGGTTGACGTACGAGTGGCGCTGGTCGCCGCGAAACACCAACATGTCGCCGGCCTTCAGTCGATGGTGCTCACCTGCCACCACCAGTTCCACCTCGCCGCGTTCGCAGGTCAGATACTCCCGCGTGCCCGCTTTGTGCGGCACACCCACCATGCTCCCGCCGGGGTCGAGCTCGGTCCGGCTGATCTCGAGCCCTGAGATCGCCTCGGGCACCAGAGGGCGCACCAATCCGCCTTGTTTCCTGCGCTGGCGCACCTTGGCGGCGGGGAGGAACTCGATCTCGCTGCGCGGTGGTCCTATCAGCTCTTCGATCGAGACGTTGAGGGCGTTGGCGGCTTTGCTCAGCACCGACAGGGTGGGATTCGCGCTGCCGGTTTCGAGGCTGGCCCAGGTGGGGCGAGGAATACCGGACAGGTCGGCGAGCTGCTGCTGCGAGAGTTGCCGCTCCGCCCGCAGGCGCCGCACGTTGTCGGCGAGGTTTCCCTTGACGTCATCCATGACAGAAAAGTAGCAGCCCGCTAGTTCACTAGCAATTCAGTTCCTCTGGTAGCTGGCTGAATGGAGAATACAGCCATGTCTAGAAGGAGATGATCATGGCCACACGAATGGAACACGCGAACTTGCACGTACGCCACTTCGATGAAGCAGTCCGCTTCCTCACCGCCGCGTTCCCCGACTTCCGCGTGCGCAGCGAGGAGACGCGCGAGGGTGGTTTGCGCTGGATGCACATCGGCACGGATGAGACGTACATCGCCCTGAACGAGACGCGCGACGACGCCCCCGGCCACGCGCCCTACAGTGGCAGTGCAGGCGTGAATCACCTGGGCTACGAGGTGGACGATGTGGACGCCTTGCGGGCGCGCTTGTCGGCGGCGGGTTTTCGGGATTCGACGTATCCGAACAGCCATCCCCACCGAAAGCGCGTGTACTTCTACGACGCGGACGGCAACGACTGGGAGTTCGTGCAGTACTTCACGGAGGACCGCGCGTTGAGGAACGACTACGAGCTGCCGGATGACTAGGCACCGTATCGACTAACAAAAAAGATGGGTTACGGCTGCGCACGAATGACGTCGTGGGTTTGCGAGGCGCTGCACCACGCAAGGCCACGAGAATCTCCCCGGAACTCGAAAGCGCGCATTGCGTGGGCCCTGCCGGTGATCCACCGGCGGCCCTCTCACGGTGTCGGGTCGGTGAGGTATCCTGCCGCCGCGTCCGCGTCGATGTATCGACATCGTGCACGCCTGCGTACTGGCAAGGTGAAACAGCCGACAGTGGAGACCGATAGCAACCGCTACGCTGAGGATGAGCGCCGTTGGGCTCGTCTGATGACCCAGGCGCAAGCGGGCGACCAGGGGGCCTACGCGCAGCTGCTCCGGGAGATATCGATTGCCATCGAAGACTTCATCTGCCACCGTTTCGGTCAGATCGAAATGCTCGAAGACTGCGTGCAGGAGTGTCTCGTGAGCGTGCATCAGGCGCGGCACACCTACGATCCGGGGCGCTCCTTCCGGCCCTGGCTCTTCACCCTCGTCCGTCACCGGACCATCGATTTGCTCCGCCGCGGCAACACCTGGCACCGCCTGCAACGCCAGCCCGTGCCGGGGGCATCCTCCTCGGATACCCTCAATCGCCTGATCGATGGGGCCCAAGCCCTGGCGAAGATCCCGGAGGACCTGCGCAGAGCAGTCATCCTCGTGAAGTACGAGGGGCTCACCGCCAAGGAAGCAGCCACCCGTTTGGGGATTCGCGAGAGTGCACTGAAGGCGCGCCTGCGCCGAGGGCTCGAAGCGGTGTTCGCTGAGCTGAACCGCGAAGGGAGCGTGAACGGATGAGTCGCCCCACGCGCGATGCGCTGATCAAGGACCTCGTGGCAGATGCCGCGAAACCCGTGCGCAACGGGGCGCAGACGCATTTGGAGAGCGCGCTGTGGGTGGTGCTGGCCGCCGTGTGGGTGGTGGCGCTGACGCATCTCCCGGGCGAACTGCGCCCCGGCGTGATGGATCAGCTGGCGAGCAGCCCCAGGCTGTGGACGGAACTGGCCTTGGGCTTTGGTACTACCGTCGCCTTCGCTCATCTGGCCTTTCGTTCCGCGCTCCCGGGGAGCCCCTCGCTGCTCCTGAGTGCCCTGCCGGCTCTCACCCTGCTCATCCTCTGGGTGGGGCTACACCTGTACGGCTTCGTCGACCCTACCTTTGCCCCGTCGATGCACGGCAAGCGGGAGCACTGCGAATGGCAGGTGCTCACCTTCGGAATCCCGGTGCTCGCCTGCGGTGCCCTGGTCCTGCGCCGCTGGTGGCCGCGGGGAGCCTTCTCGGGGGCGGCGCTTGGCCTGGCGGCCGGCGCACTGCCGGCAATGCTCATGCAAATCGCGTGCATGCACGAGCCCTGGCACATCCTCACGCACCATCTCCTGCCCGGCTTGGCGTTGGGGCCGATCGGCGCCGTTGTCGGCTTCCTGGTCCTGCGGCCCCCCCGCGGACAATCGGTTCCCCGTCCCTGAGGCCCTCTCACCCGCGAAAGTCACTCGTCGATGTATCGAATTCGACGAGGGCTGCGTAGTGGTTATGGTCGGTTGCGTTTTAGCCGCGCCGAGCCCCAATCCGCTCATTCAGGAGACACCAAGCGATGAAACTCAGCCTCGCGGCCATCGGCGCGACTGCGCTAGCCCTCACCTCCTTCGGCGCGTCCGCTGCCACCGTGCAGATCACCGTGACCGTCGAAAACCTCACGCCGCAGAACAGCGTGGCCTTCGCCCCCCTGCGCGTCGGTTTCCACAACGGCACCTTCGATGCCTTCGACATCGGCGAGGCGGCCGGCGATGCCATCATCTCGGTGGCCGAGGGCGGCTCGGGTGATGCCTGGTTCCCGGCCTTCGAGGCGGCGGATCCAACGGCCGTGCTCGGCAGCGTGGTGCCGGATCCGGCAGGCCCGCTGGTGCCGGGCGCTACCGCCATGGCCACCTTCACGGTGGATACGGATATCAACTCGTACTTCACCTTCGCGTCGATGGTCGTGCCCAGTAACGACTTCTTCATCGGCAACGACAGCCCCACCCAGTACCAGCTGTTCGACGGCAGCGGGAACCTGATCATCTCGGACATCCTGGTCGGCGCTGCTGACATCTGGGATGCCGGTTCAGAGATCTTCGATCCGAGCGCTGCCGCCTTCGTGGTGGGTGGCGATAACGACGCGCGCACCCCGCAGAACTCGGTGGTGGCGTTCAACTTCGCTGAGCTGGCGGCGTTCAACGGGCTCGAGACGGGTGCCGGCTACATCTTCGATAGCCAGCTCACGGCTAGCAGCGATGTTTACCTGATCTCCTTCGACGTGGCAGCGGTTCCGGTACCGGCGGCGTTGCCGCTCATGGGCGGGGCGCTCGGGTTGCTCGGCTTTTCGGTGCGGCGTCGTCGTACGGCTGCTGTCTGAGGCGTCTGCTTGCGGCTACCGGCGTCGGTTGACGCCGGTAGCCGTCGGAGACGCGCTCGAGATCACCGCGGCCCTGGCCGGCGCCTCAGTCGTCGACACCCGGCTCGTAGATTCTCAGCAGCACTAGCTGTTGGTTGTTTCTGTTGTCGGCGGCGAGCAGGTAGATCAAATCGCCTATGACGGCTGCACCACCGCCCGTTGTTTCCCGTGGAATGCTCGCCCGTGCCGTTAGCTGGCCGCCGTTTGCGGGATCGAAAACATCCGCCGTCGCCAGGGGGCCACAGCCTTCGGTGCATTGGTAGCCGCCAAGCAGGTAGGCCTGATCTTGGTAGACGACAACGTTAACCCCGTAGCGTTTGGCTGAGCTTAGGGCGCCTGCGGATGACCAGGCATCCAGGGAGGGGTCGTACACATTAATCGCCCTCTCGTCCGTCGCCCCGCCAAACACATAAATCAGCTCGCCGAGTGTCGCGCACGAAACGCCCCATGCCGGTGCCGGCATGTCGGCCCGGGGCGTCCAGGCATTCGTCTCGGGGTTGTAAGACTCGACCGAACCAAGCGTGCCATCGGGGTTGCGTCCGCCGAACACGTAGACTTCGTTGCCGAACAGGCATGAGGCATGGTTCTCCCGCGCGACGCTCATCGATTCGCGCTGGGACCACTCGTCCTCGGGGATGGAGTAGGCGTACACGCTGTCGATGGCCCTGTTGCCTGACTCACCGCCGCCGAACGCGTAGAACATGTCGCCGACAACATGCGCCGTATGATTGATCTGCACTTCGGGCGAGGGTGAAAGGCTCGTCCATGTGTTGGTCGACGGATCGAATCGATCCATGAGCGTGCTGCGTTCAAGTGCGCCGGGTCCCTCGACGAATCCACCGTGCACATAGATCGCGTCGTTCGTGCCGGCCACCGCTGGCGACTGGCGCACCGCCGGCAACTCGGGTCCCGAGAACCACGGCGCCTTCGCTACCGTAAGCGAAAAGGGGGCCAGATCCGCCGACGCCTGTCCGTCACTCACACGGATACGTATGTCGTCCGTGGTGCCGCTCTCGCTCCTGATCGGGGTGCCTTCCAGCGTGCCGGTGGCAGGGTCGAAGGCGGCCCATGCTGGCGCGTTCTCGATGCTGAAGGTGAGGTTGTCGGCTTCGACGTTCAACACGGATGGCGTAAAGCTGAACAACGCATCCGTAAGGGTCTCCTGGGGCGGATTGCCGGAGATTACCGGGGCATCGTTGATCGGGTTGACGGTGATGGAGATGCTCGCGATGTCGCTTGCGAGTTCACCCTGTGAAACCTGATACGAGAAGGAATCCACGCCCGCGTAGTTCTCGTCGGGTGTGTAGGTGAGCGTCGGATAGGCACCGTTCACCGTTCCGTTGCTCGGTGCGCGGGTGATCAGAAGCGCGACGGGCAGTTGATCCGATGCATTGGTCGATACATCCACAAGCAGACTTGTGTCTTCGTCTACGGCAAGCGCCTGACTGCTCGCGACGAGATCACGTTCGTACGGTGAGGTGTCCACATCGTCCGGAATCAGATCGTTGTCATCGTCCGTGTCGACGGCGTTGAACTCCCCGTCCAGATCCGTATCGAGGAACTCATTGATGTCCGCCGGCACGAAGTCAGGATTGTCTGCAACCAGCGCTGCAGTGTTTGCACTGATTTGGTCGGGGCGAAGATTCGGGATCGCGGTTCGTAGTCCGTCCAAGGGTGTTTCGATGGTGCCGTCCTCGGCGAAGTCGGCAACCAGCGAGTTCAGCAGCAGTGAGAGTTCTGCGTCAGCATCGGAGGCATTCTCCTCGGCGAGTTCGGACGCGCGCTCCAGCAAGATCGCTGAGACGGCGAGAAGGTAGGCGCTCGATCGCGCGTCAGGAGTGTCGTAGATCGACAAGGAGACGAACGGGAACTCACCTGAGTTTTGCACCACCTCGCTGAAGGCTAGCAGGAACTCCGTTTCGGCTTGATCTCGAGCCGCTTCGAAGGTGAGGCCTGCGCTTGAGATGAGTTCGACGATGCGGTCGCTCGTTAGGTGCGTGAGCACGTTGATGTAGGCGCTCGTGCCTTCGGCGACCGAGTGAACGCCGCGTAGAGTGATCTCTCCGGATACCTGCCCGGTCAACTCATTGCGATAGAAGCCGTTGGCGGAGATGCGTACCAGGGCGCCCTCGTCGGCAGAGAAGGCGAAGGTGCCGAAGTCATCTCGAGTTTCAGTCGTGATCGTCGCGCTTGTGGCCTCAGCCTCGGCGGTGAGCACGTTCACGCTGATCGTCGAGCCGATGATGAAAGGGCCCTTTTGGATGCCGCCCTGCGTTTCGATCTGTGCCACAGGGGGTGGCTCGGCCTGCGGATCGTCTGCATTGCTGCTTCCGTTCGAGCTGCCGCCGCCTCCGCATCCTGCTAATAACATAATCAACCCGAGAGCAGTGAAGCCTACGGTTCGCGCGAATGTTGCTGGGGTATTCCGGTAATCGCCAATGGCCATATGAGCGGGGCTCCGTTGTTCTTTTGCTAGCGCAGTCGCAAGGTTGTAAGCCTACATGGTGGGTAGGCTATCAGACCTCGGTGGGAGTGTTCGCTTTCGAAAGGTGGGTGTCGACCCGGTAGGGGGCAAGATGGTAGCAACGGCGATGAGCCGAGTGAAGATTCACCTTCGGTTCACTGACTAGATGTCCGTGTGCTGTTGAGCTTTGCGTGGTTCGGGCCCATTGCGTTTGCCTACATCTCGGTTCGCGCGTCGCTGGGCGGCACGCGATTCGCCGCTCCGGCGTGGTTTCTCATCCGGCGCAGCTACGCCATCGGGGTCTGGTTTCGTTCCGAGCTCCGGCAGCGCGCAGCCACCGCACTTGCGCGCGAGTGCAGGAGGCGGCCGCCGCCGCGCGACTTCATGAATGGGAGGCTGGCGGGTTCGGCGGTGCTACAATTCGGCGATGCAACAAGCCACCGCCATGCCCGCCGCGCCACCGCTCTTCGGCTATCGCCCTTACTGGGCGCACCGCTTCGGCGTCGCCCCGTTCCTGCCCACCTCCCGCGAGGAGATGGATGCCTTAGGCTGGGATAGTTGCGACATCATCGTCGTAACAGGCGATGCGTACGTTGACCATCCTAGCTTCGGCATGGCCATCGTCGGCCGCCTGCTCGAGGCCCAGGGCTTCCGGGTCGGCATCATCGCCCAGCCCGACTGGCAATCGACCCAGGATTTCCAGGCCTTAGGCCGGCCGAACCTGTTCTTCGGCATCACCGCGGGCAACATGGACTCGATGGTGAACCGCTACACCTCGGACCGTAAGCGCCGCTCCGACGACGCTTACACGCCGGGCGGTGCGGGCGGCGCGCGTCCCGATCGCGCCGTGGTGGTGTACAGCCAGCGCCTGCGCGAGGCCTTTGCCGGCGTGCCCCTGGTGATCGGGGGCATCGAGGCGAGCCTGCGGCGCATCGCCCACTACGACTACTGGCAGGAGAAGATCCGGCGCTCCGTGCTCCTCGACGCCCGCGCGGACCTGTTGGTCTATGGCAACGGCGAGCGCGCCATCGTCGAGATCGCCCACCGCCTCGGCGCCGGCGAGGACATCGCCGAACTCGAGGACGTGCGCGGCACAGCCTACCTCAGGCCCCAGCTGCCCGAGGGCTGGACGGAGATCGACTCCACCCACCTGGACACCCCGGGCCGCGTCGATCCCCATCCCGATCCGTATGAAATGAAGATGGGCAACGCTGACGCGGGCACCGGTGAGGGCTGCGACGCGGGCGACCCCACGCCAGCCGAGCCCACGGCCGCGCCTAAGGAACACGTCGTGCGCTTCCAGCGCCGCGTGCCGCGCGCCGACCGCGCGACGAGCTACATCCGCCTGCCCGCCTACGAACAGGTCACTGACGACCCGATCCTCTACGCTCACGCCTCGCGCATCCTGCACCTGGAGTCGAACCCGGGTAACGCCCGCGCCCTGGTCCAGCGCCACGGCGACAAGGACGTCTGGCTGAACCCGCCGCCCCTGCCGTTGCACACCAACGAGATGGACGCGGTGTACGAGCTGCCCTACGCACGCGTCGCGCACCCGAAGTACGGCGACGCGAAGATCCCGGCATACGAGATGATTCGCTTCTCCGTGACCATCCAGCGCGGGTGCTTCGGCGGCTGCACCTTCTGCTCGATCACCGAGCACGAGGGCCGCATCATCCAGAATCGCTCGGAGAAGTCGATCCTCAAGGAGGTGGAGACGATCCGCGACGACGTGCCGGGATTTACCGGCGTGATCTCCGATCTCGGCGGCCCCACGGCGAACATGTATCGCCTCGCCTGCAAGGATCCGAAGATCGAGGCGGCGTGCCGTCGCCCGTCGTGCGTCTACCCGGGTATCTGCCCGAACCTGAACACCGACCACGCGCCGCTGATCAACTTGTATCGCAAGGCGCGCGCTCTGCCCGGGATCAAGAAGATCCTGATCGCCTCTGGGGTGCGCTACGACCTCGCGATCGAGTCGCCCGAGTACGTTAAGGAACTCGCTAGCCACCACGTGGGCGGTTATCTGAAGATCGCCCCCGAGGCGATCGGCGAGGGCCCGCTGAAGGCGATGATGAAGCCCGGCGTCGGCACGTACTACCGCTTCAAGGAGCTGTTCGACCGCTACTCGAAGGCGGCGGGCAAGGAGCAGTACCTGATCCCCTACTTCATCGCGGCCCACCCGGGCACCACCGATGAGGACATGCTGGAGCTGGCGCTCTGGCTGAAGGCCAACGGCTTCCGCGCGGACCAGGTGCAGGCCTTCCTGCCGGGGCCGATGGCGACGGCCACGGCCATGTACCACTCGGGCAAGAACCCCCTGCGCAAGGTCACCCAGGACAGCGAAGGCGTGGCGGTGCCGAAGGGCCTGCGCCAGCGCCGCCTGCACAAGGCCTTCCTGCGCTACCACGACGCGGAGAACTGGCCGCTCCTGCGCGACGCCCTGCGTCGCATGGGCAGGGCGGATCTCATCGGCAACGGGAAGCGACACCTGATCCCGCGCTACCAGCCGGCGGGCACGGGGGTGGCCCCCGAAGGGCGTCGTCGCAAGGGGGCCGCGGCGGCCTCGCCGAAGGGCGGCAAGCCCTTCCGCACCCAGCACACGCGCGCCGAGAGCGGACCGCACAAAAAAAAGCGCCCCGGTCCGAAGACCAGGGCGTAAGCTCACACAGGGAAGCGTTGGGACGGTCGGCTCGAAGCACCGGGCCACGGTGGCGATCGGGGGGGACACCGCCGTGGGAGGGGGTGGCGATTCAGCGCCGACAGCCCGTCCTTGCATAGGGAGTTGTCGGCTCCCAAAAAAAGGTTTCACCCAAAATCGCGATTTTTTTCTGGGCTGGGGGAGAACGATCGGTGCGGATGCCAAAGACGGTCATCGGGGCCTTGCTGCTGGTGGCCGGCGCAGTATTCACCGTGTTAGAAAACGGTGGATTATCAATGGGTAACGGTGACTCTGGGGCCGGCGGCAGCGGCGACGGGCTCACCGTGGAGTCGCTCTTCGCAGCCCAGCGTAGCGACACCTGGCTGACCGTCGACGGCCGCGTCGACCGCATCCTCTCGGACGACAACGAGGGTTCGCGCCACCAGCGCTTCATCATGCGCACCGCCTCGGGGCACACGGTGCTGGTTGCCCATAACATCGATCTGGCGCCCCGCGTGGCGGGTATTCGCGAGGACGATCCGATCCGCGTGTACGGCGAGTACGAGTGGAACGATCGCGGTGGCGTCGTGCACTGGACCCACCATGACCCGGACGGGGGCATCCCCGGCGGTTGGGTGGAGCACCGCGGCGAGCGCTACCGCTGAGCCCCTGCGGCGTCGCCGCATCAACTTTCTGTTCCATTTTGCGCTCGCGCGCTGTCATACCCCGTAAGCGGCGGGCGAATCGATGTGCCCGCCACCGACAATCACGGTAGCGAGCGGTGGACGGTCCCCTTGCGCGAACTTGAGGCCAATGCAAGCCGGAGCTGGTGGTGACCAGCCTCGACACGCTCTCCGACGAAGCGCTCATCAAGCGCTGGCGCGCTCACCCGGAGCAGGGTGATGCTTGCCTGGAGCAGCTGTTCCGCAACAGCTACCCGCGGGTGGCGGCCTGGTGTCGACGCTTCTGCCGTGATCCGGAACAGGCGGCGGACGTGGTGCAGGAGGTCTTCGTGAAGGTGCAGGACAAGTTGGCGGCCTACCGGGGCGAGAGTCGCTTCAGCACCTGGCTCTACAGCGTCACCCGCCGGGTGGCGATCGACCACGGCCTGGCCCAGGCTCGCCAGCCCCAGGCTGAGGACGCGGCCAAGGCGCCGGATCCCATCGACCCCGACCTGCACACGGAAGAGCTCACCGCACGCGAACAGGTGCTGGAGCGCCTGCGCGCAGCGATGCAGAGCGACCTGGCGCCGGAGGAAGCGAAGGTGGTGTACCTGCACTACGTCGACGGCATGAGCCTGCCCGCCATCACTCGCCAGCTGGCGCTGACCAATCGCTCGGGCGCCAAGGCATCGCTCGTCAGTGGCATGCGCAAGCTAAGAAAACGCTTCGGCCCTTGGTTGGCCCGAGAGCTCGGCGTCGAGCCGGGGAGTCCCGCATGAACGATTCGCGCGCTCGCGCAGAAGAGCAGCTGATCGCTGATGCCCTGCGCCAGGCCTACGGCGAGGGCTCTCCCTGCCCGCCGCCAGAGCTCTTCCTCGAGGAGGATTCGCTCAGCGACGCCCAGCGCCGCGACCTTGCAGCCCACGTGAGTGCGTGCCCGGCGTGCGCGGCCGAGCGCGAGTTGGCACTCGCATTCACCGATCCTGAGGATGATGTGGATGCTTCCTCGGATGAGGTGGAAGACGTCCTGGCGAAGCTCCGCGAACGACGCGAGGAGCATACCGGTGCTGCTGAGTTGCGAGCACGTCGCCGCTGGTTTACATCTTCCGCGCCGGCGGTGCCGCTGGCATTGGCCGCCAGCGTGCTGTTGGCCGCTGTGGTCGTGATCGGTGGCGGTGGCCTGCGTACGCCCTCGGCGCCGCCCGAACTGCCCGACTTCACCCAAAGCCCCTTGCGCGGCGCGAGGGTGGAACTGCTGGCGCCCGAGGGGCAGCTCTTCGCCGTACCGAATGATTTCACTTGGCGCGAGGTGGCGCAGGCCACAGCCTACCGGGTCTCCGTGCTCGCCGTCGACGACAGTGTGCTCTGGAGTCAGGAGGTCACGGGCAGCCCCTTGCCCTTGCCGGTGGCCCTGCGTGAGCAACTCCATCCCGCGGTGCGCTATCGTTGGCAGGTGGAGGCGCTCGGGCCGTCGAACGCTGTAGCAGCCGCCTCCGCGCTCGCGGAATTCAGGATCGATCCCCGCTACGACCAGGACTAGGAGGGTCACCGATGAACATAAGTCGCACGGTCACACCGCCGCGCCGCAGTGCGCTCACCATGGCAGCGCTACTGCTGCTGATCACCGCGCACGCGTTTGCCCAAGGGGGAGAAGACTCCCTCACCCTGCGCCTCGCTGACGCCAGCGCCACCCCGGGCGGCATCGTGGCGGTGGTGATGCGCACCTACTCCTCGCGTGGCGTGGGTCAGGGTCAGGTGTGCATGCCCATCCGTCAGCAACCCAACGGCCCGATGGACCAGGGGGGCGCTAATCCGATCGCGGCGGTGCTCGCCTCGGTGGTGTTCAGTCGCCGCAACGATGCCAACTTCCAAACCGAGCTGGACCAAGCCAGCCAGTCGGTGATGCTGACCTTCGATTCGCCCACCGCATCGATCAACGAGGTGGACGGCCCCCTGGCCGTGATCTACCTGCGTCTGCGCTCGGACCTCATCCCAGGTCAGGAGTACGAGATCGCGTTGGATCTCCCGGACTCCTTCCTGGTCGACGCAGACGGGGCGCCGATCACGATCGAAGGGCGCGCGGGGCGGCTGCGCATCGACGGGCCGGCCGAGCCCTTTTCCCTGTCGGCCGCGGCGGAAGCGACGGTTCCTGGCCGCACTGCACTGCTGAGCGCGCAGAGCGAACAGTTGCGTTTGCTGGCCGCCGGGCGTGTCGCCCTTCGCTACGACCCCTTGGTGGCGGACGGCACGCCGCAGGTGCGCATCGATCCGCGCTACGGCACGGGCGATTTCAACGTGAGTGGTTCGGATCCCGATCGCGGGTTGGTGATCGTCAACTTCGTCTCGCCCGCGCGCGATCTCAATCGGGTGACGGGAGACTTCATCCAGGTGCTGGTCCCCACCCGGGCGGATATTCCCGTGGGCACCGAGTCGCCCGTGCGGTTGGATCCGGCGCTATCGTTCCTGGTGGGGCGCACGGGTCAGGTGCTGACCCTCGAGCTGGACGACGACGATCTCGAGTTCATCCGCTAGCGGGCACTCGCCGTCGTCGCGTAGCTAACCAAAGCGCTAGCAGTCCGGCGGCGAGAGCAGCGAGCGCAAGCGGGGTGCTCCAGCGCGAGCCTGCTCGAACGGCCCCAAGCGGGTCGAGGTCAAGGCGGCCCACCAGCACGTAGGCGGCCCAGTGCGTGGGATGCTCCCAGCCCGGCGTGGAGCGCAGGGCGAGCTTGGCCTGGCGCAGGGCTTCGCCGGCGCCGACACCGCGCCCGAGCTGGTAGTAGAACTGATCCATGAAGGCGGCGGAGACCGTGTCCTCCACATCCCACAGCGTGGCCACGACCGCTTCGGCCCCGCCAGCGAGGAACGCGCCCGTGAGGGACTCGAGGGCCCTCGGTTCGGAGGCGAGATCGGCCGCCGTGCGGCAGGCGGAGAGCACGGCGAGGCGGCTGCGAACCGCCACTGATGCGATCTCCTCGGGCGTGAGGAGTCCGTCGCGGTCGCCCTCGGGACTGAGCACGATGGCGGCGGTGCCACCGACGCGTTCGTCCAGCACGGCGTGAGTCGCCAGGTGCACCACTGAGGTGCCGTCGGTGAGTGCTGACAACACCGCTTGTTCGGTGGCGGCGCTCCCCAGGTGTTGCGAACTCTCGGGCCCTACCCAACGCGCGATGCGATCGAGTTCTTCGGCGGCCGCAGGTAACGGATCCAGGGTCACGGCGAGGCGCCGTCGCGCGAGAGCGGGCCCGGCATCCGCTGCCTCGATGACAGGATCCGCGAAGCCCGCCCACGCGCCGGTCTGCACAGGGGGTGCCGCCGCCGCGCTCGCGAGCAGGCGATCGCTCGGGAGAATGCCGAGCGCCAGGGTCTCGACCAGCGGGCTGCCGCTCGCCATCGGTAGGAGGTCGAAGGGCACCCGGTAGAGGAAGCTGTCGGGCGCGATGTACAGCGCCTCGCCATCGAGCGCCGCCTCGGGCAGGGCCTGGAAGAGCTGGGCCGCCAGCGCCTGTGCGGCCGCGACGTCGGGTTGCTCGCCTCTAGCCAGGGCGCGGTAGATGGCGTTGATCTGTGTCTCGAGGGCGCGGGGATCGGCGTCTAGCGCGTGCAATTGCATCGGCTGGTCTGCCCCGTCGGGGATCAGCCACCGGTAGAGGCGCTCCTCTGCGACGAAGAACTCGATCACGCCCTGTTGCGTCATGGCTTCGCCGGCGAGCTCAGGGCGGCCGAGGGCATCGCTCAGCTCCCGCGCCTTCGCTTGGCGCGCCACGTTCAAGGCCAAGCGCGCGAGCGCCGGGTCTTGGGCGGTCGCGTACTCCGAGGCGAGCACGCTCACGGTGAGTTCGTAGACGGCACGCCGTTCGCCGAAGAAGTCACTGCGCACGCCCGCCGTGCGCACGCCCACGCCTACGGACTCCACGATATCGATCGCTTCACGAAGGTGGTCGAGTGCCTGCGCTCGGTCGCCCTCGGTCAGCGCGACGCGGGCCAGGCCCTCCAGGGATGCCCATCGTGCTTCCGCCGACCCAGTCTGACGAGCGAGCGCCAAGCTCAGGTCGAAATACCCTTTGGCCGCGCCGGAGCCGTCGCTCAGCGCAAGGCGCCCGAGCGCCAGCAGGGCGGTGATTTCCTCCGGCCGGTCGCCGCTGTCGCGGGCGATCTGCAGGGCCCTCTGCATATCCGGCAACGCGCCCTCCAGGTTCGCCAGATCCTCATGCTTGACGATGCCGCTGTTGAGCCAGGCGTTGGCCAGGCCGCCGCGGTCGTCCAGTGCGTCGTACAGGGGTTTGGCCTCGTCGAAGGCACGCAGGGCAGCGACAGGATCTCCGAGGTTGCGATAGACCACGCCGAGGTTCACTTCGAGCAGGGCGCGTTGGCCTTCGTCCAACAGTTGCGCGGATTCGCGCACCAGCTGGAACAGGCTCAGTGCCTCGCGGTAAGCACCGAGTTTCTCGAGCGCCACGCCCTGGTTGATGCGGGCGAGGGCGCGCTGCTGCGCCGACCATGGTGCATCCGGGTGATCGTCCGCGACGGCGATGGCCTCGTCGAAGCGGGCCGCCGCGAGGCCGTAGTCACCGGCTAAGGTGTGCAATAGGCCGAGGTTGGAGCTGTTGATGGCGATTGCCAGCCAGTCCTCGCGCTCGCGGTTGATGGCGAGGGCTTCGCGGTAGCGCTCGGCGGCGAGGGCGAACTCGCCGAGCTGCTGGTGCACGAGGCCTGCGTTGTTGAGTGTGCGGCCGAGGCCGCGCAGGTTGTCGCGCTGGTCGCGGCGCAGGGTGAGGGCGGCGTCGCAGCGTTCCCGGGCCTCGCTGTAGGCGCCCTTGCCCAAGAGGATCACGCAGGCGTTGTTGTGGGCGGTGCCGCGATCTTTAGCGGAATGCTGGTCCGGGGCGTTGGTGATCTCGGTGTAGGCCTCGAGGGCGGCGTCGAGTTCGCCGTTGCCGTGCAGGGTGCGTGCCTCGTCCAGGGTGTCGGCGCAGGCGTGGGCGAAGGTCAGGAGCAGCAGGGGCAGGCTGCAAACAGCTGTTCCATTTCTCATGAGAATCCCGTCACACCCCATGTACGCAACACGGACGTACGGAAGGACGGCGCGAACCCTCGGCAGACGCCATCCGCCTTGTTACCCACAGGAGTCCATCCATGAAAGCTCTACGCTCAAGCAGCAGTCTCGCCCTCGCGCTCCCCGCCGTGCTCGTCAGCAGCGGCCTCGCCCTGGCCCAGGACGCCACCGTCCCGGATGATTTCGCCACCATTCAGTCAGCAGTCTTGTCCGCGGGCGACACCGATGGCAATGG
>JBCBZW010000074.1 GCA_039815145.1 Pseudomonadota bacterium | reverse complement strand
TGCTGCCGAAACCGGTGGCCGGCCACCTACCGTTGTTGATCACCGGCGCCAGCCAACAGGACGCCGATTGGCTCGCCCAGCATGGCGACGGCTGGATGACCTACCCGCGCCCGACGGCCCAGCAAGCGCGCTTCATCCATGAGTTGCGCGCACGAGCCACTCGGACCGCGGCCCCTGACAGGCCCGTCATGGAGCCCTTGTACATCGATCTGGCGGAGCACCCGGACGCCCCTGCCCAGCCCCTGCACCTCGGGTTCCGGCTCGGCATCAACGCGTTGCGAAGCTACCTCGAGTCGCGGCAGGCGATCGGGGTGAACCACGTCGCGCTCAACCTGCGCTTCAACCGACTCGACCCGCAGCACACCCTCGAACGACTGGCCGAGCACGTGCTCCCTGATTTCACGCACTGATGGAAACACCCATGAGCAAGACCATTCTCCTCACCGGCGCCACCGACGGTATCGGCTACGAGACCGCCAAGAAGCTGGCCGTCCAGGGCCACCTCCTGCTGCTGCACGGGCGCAGCGACGAGAAGCTCGAGCAGCTGCGCGCCTCGCTCTCCACCGGCGGCAAGGTGGAGACTTACCGGGCCGACCTCTCCCGCCTGAGCGAGGTGCGGGCCTTGGCCGACGCGATCGCGAGCAAACACGATCGGGTCGACGTCATCATCAACAATGCCGGTGTGTACAAGACGCGCCAGCCACTCACGCCCGAGGGCTTCGACACCCGCTTCATCGTCAATACGGTGGCCCCGTACGTGCTCTCCAAACAGCTTTTGCCGCTGGTGCCGTCCGACGGGCGCCTCATCAACCTCTCCTCCGCCGCGCAAGCGCCCGTCGATCTCGCGGCGCTCGCAGGCCAACGCACGCTCTCCGATGGCGAGGCCTACGCGCAGAGCAAGTTGGCCATCACGATGTGGTCCTTCCACCTGGCCCGCGAGCTCGCGGACGACGGCCCATCGGTGCTGGCCGTGAATCCCGGGTCACTGCTCGGCAGCAAGATGGTCAAGGAAGCCTTCGGTACGTCCGGCAAGGACATTGGCATCGGCGCGGACATTCTCGTGCGCACGGCCTTGAGCGATGAGTTCGCCGGCGTCACGGGCCGCTACTACGACAACGATCGCCGGGCCCTCGGCCACCCCCATCCGGACGCACACGATGCGACCAAGACCGAAGCCCTGGTCAACGCGATAGACAGCGTGATCGGCAAGCTCGACGGAATCGCAGACGCTTAACGCCGTTGGCTTACGGCACTCCACTCAGTGAGGACTTTCGAATGAAGTACGCAGGTTTTACCACCTTCAAGGCCGAGCACAAGGACGAGGGGATTCTGACCGTCACCTTCGACTTCGGCACCGTCAACGTGCAGGGCCAGGAGATGTTGGCCGACCTCAACAGCCTCGCCATGCGCCTGGAGCGCGATAGGGCCACCAAGGTGGTGGTCTTCGAGTCGGCGAACCCCGAGGTGTGGGTGTGTCACTACGACACTGAGCTGCTCAAGGACATGTCCTCGGAGGCGGTGTCGCGCGACGAGGCGCAGCTGCTCGACCTGCAGGCCGTGTGCGAACGCATCAGCAAGGTACCCCAGGCCACCATCGCCAAGCTCGAGGGCTTCGCCCGTGGCGGCGGACACGAACTCGCGCTGGCCTTGGACATGCGCTTCGCCGCGCGAGGCAAGTTCAAGTTCATGCAGATGGAGGTGGGCATGGGGATTCTGCCTTGTGGCGGCGGTGCCTCGCGCATGGCACGCCAGACCGGCCTCGGCAAGGCCCTGGAGATCATCCTGAGTGCCCGCGATTTCGATGCCGACGAGGCCGAAGCGCTCGGCACGATCAACAAGGCCCTGGCGCCCGAGGAGATCGGCCCCTACGTGGACACCCTCGCCAAGCGCATCGCGAAGTTCCCCGCCGAGTCCATCAACGCCTGCAAACAGATGGTGTACGAGTCGATCGACAAGCCGATCGATGAGGCACTCAAGGCCGAGGCCTATTGGCTCTATCAGGCCACCAGCAAGACGCCGGCCCTGAAGCGCTTCCGGATTGCGGATGAGCAGGGGCTGGAGCACGATATGGAGAACCAGCGCAACTGGAACGACCTCGTGATGCAGGTGCAGGATATCAACTAGGCTTGGGTGTCCAGGGGATAGGCGGCGCGCCCGCGCGCCTTCAGAACGACAGGAGGGCGTCGTGCTCGCAAAGGCAGTACTGCAGATAATCACGGTCGCGCTGCTGTGCGCGCCCGGCGCCTCATCGGCAGCACCGCCGCCGCGGGTGCTGCCGATCTCCGAGGTCGTGTTCCAGCCCTTGAATCCGGCGCGCGGTGAGGCGAGTCCGCAAGCCGGCGTGCTGTGGGGAGACATCCGCAACAACAAGTCGACCGGGGCGATCGTGCGGTTCAGGGACGGCTTCTCCTCACCGCCGCACATCCACAACATCACCTACCGCGCCGTGGTGATCGAGGGGGCTGTGCACAACGACGACCGCCAGGCGGAACCGATGTGGATGGGCCCCGGGTCCTTCTGGACCCAGCCCGCAGGCGAGCCTCACATCACCGCCGCCAAGCCGGGTCAACCTGCGATGATCGTCCTGGAGATCTTGCAGGGACCCTACCTGGTACGCCCGTCAGATCAAGCCTTCGACAACGGCGAGCGGCCCATCAACGTTGATGCTACGAACATCATTTGGTTGTCATCGCAGGACACGACTTGGGTGGAAGGCGCTGACGCGCAGATCGCGTTCCTCTGGGGGCGTCGCCAGGGCGATGGGAGGCACGGTGCCCTCCTGCGGCTGAGGTCGGGTACGTCAGGCCAGCTTCAGGGTGCCGGTGCTCCGCGGCACACGGTGGTGATTCGCGGACCGATCGAGTTCGGCGCGGCCGAGGGCGGTGGCCGCGCCGAGAAGCTGGAGGCGGGGAGCTACTTCAGCGCGAGCGGTTCTGATGAAGTGATCTCGTGCCTCAGCAACGCGGAGGCCGACTGCCTGGTGTATGTGAGCACCCGTGGGAGATACCGCTTCGCCACCGCCACGCCCTGACGTCAATCGCGAGGAGGTGGCAAGCGGTCGGTGTTGCCTGTGACCTCGCGTAGACTATGGGCCCATGGTGTACGAAAGGTGCGGTAATGATTGGTGCGTTAGGTAGCAAGCTGCGCGCGCGGAGAGTCCGGGGCGTGCTCTGGATGGTGGCAGCCATGCCGTTGATGCTCGCCCCGGTGCTGTTTGATGGAACTCGCCCCGCTACGGCAGGGGTGGGGATCGTCTTTCTGGTCCTCGGCTTGGCCACTCTCAGCCGAGAGCGTGGCGACGAGGAACGCTAACGGTTCTGCTCATCGCGTGGCTAAGGACGATCGCCTGTTCCGTGCAGCCGAGCACGAATGTCCGCAAACGCCTCGTCGACCAACAGCTCGCCGTCGCGAAACACCGGGCGCAGCATGTTCGGAAGCTGACCGAGCTCGCGCTCGCGAATCGTGCGGATCCCAGCCTCGTCGCTCACCAGGGCCAGGCGCCCGCGCTTGGAGCGCTTCGCTTCATCGGTCGCAGGGTCCTTGTACACATCCGACCACTCCCCATCGATCCGAATCGCCGACGCCTTCATGGCGAAGCGCAGGGTGTCGCGATTGACGTTCTGCAGGAGTTCGCCGCCCATCCCGAAGGCGATGTTCTCCGCGCTCAGGCGGTGGATCTTCATCACGGCAAGGATCTGGTGGATTTGGCGCGGGCTGATACCGTCCCCCTGGATCACGCGCACGTAGTCGGGCAGGACGTAGAAGCCCTTGCTGTTCTCCCTATAACCGAAGCGATCCATCAGGCGGCGGATCGTCTCGCAGACGATGTCCGCTGGGTCTCCGCTGTCCGGGCGGATGACCAGGGTACCGCCGTTGTTGATCACCCGTTCGCGTAGGGCGTCGCCCCACAGGTGTTCAATCGCGTGGAAGAGGTCGTAGGAGTCGCTCACCACGGCGACGACGTTGCCCTGGCCTGCGAAGCGGTCGAGCATGTTGCGGTAGGCGTCGACCTCGCGCTCACGCCCCCAGCAGGTGATGGTGGAGTGCTCGGCAGCGGGGATTGAAAACCCGGGCATGGTCGCCCCGTAGTAGCGGCGCAGGGCGGTGACGGCGCTGATCGTGTCCGTGCCCATGAAGCTCAGCAGGTGGGCGGCGCCGCCGAGCTCGGCGGACTCGCGCGAGCTCACCCCGCGGGCGCCGAAGTCGTGCAGTTTGAACTCTAAGCCCTCGAGGGAGTCGCCGGTTTCCGCCAGGGCCTCGGCGATGGTGGTGCGGCAGGCGAAGGAGCGGGTGGCGATGGTGGTGGGATACCACACGGCGCGCAGCATCGCCGTCTCCACGTAACTGGTGAGCCACGGGACGGCGGGGTCGGTGTTGCGCACCTGCACGAGCACGTTGGAGACGGGCAGGCGCGTGCCCTCCGGCACCGCTTCCACCTCGAGCGGCAGATGACCGCCGTGGCGATCGAGGATGTGTTCCCAGCCGGCCCGATTGAAGGGCACGCCGTGGGCCGACAGCAACTCGGCGGCCTCCTCGATGTGCTCGCGCGTGATGGGCTTGCACAGATAGTCCTTCAGGAATGCCTGCAGGCCGAAGAATACCGTTTGGTCGTACGTGCCGCCGCGGGACTCGATGTAGCTGGACACCACCTCGGCGCCGGGCGGGTACTGGAGGTAGTGGGACGTCTTGTAGGAGTCGACGTTGAGGATGGGGTTCGTGTTCACAGGAGCTCCTCCGGTGATGGGGGAACGCGGGTCTCTCCCTCGTTCCGTCAGGGGGTGATCAGGTGGCCTGACCGACCAGTGTTTGAATGATGAAGTAGTGATCCTCGTACATGCGGGCGGGGTCGAGGTCGGCGAGGGGCACCCAGAACGCCGAGCGTGCGTCGTCGCCTCCCTTCACCTTCGGCAGGGATTCTTCGGGCCTCAGGTGGACGTAGAACGCGTGGGTGACCGTGCGGCCGCGCGTGGAGCGGTAGGGGTCATCGAAGAGGTGATCGCTCACGATGGAGCCCGCCAGCACGGGCAGGGGCACCTTGATGTTGGTCTCCTCCTTGAGCTCGCGCAGCATCGACTCGCGGGTGGATTCGGTCGGCGAGATGAAGCCGCCGGGTAGCGCCCATTGGCCCTTGCCGGGCCGCGCGCGTCGTTCGACGAGCAGAATGTGCCCCGACTGCACGACCACCGCGTCCACCGTGAGGAACGTGGGTTCGTAGGGCGCCGAGCTCCAGCTAGCGCGGTAGCGCGCGATGAAGTCGTACTCGTCGCGAAGGGAGGCGAAGCTGTCGGTGCGCGTGTACTCGTTGAGGTAGCTCAGCACCGCTGGCGGCACGAGGGCCCCCGCGTTGTGCGCCACGGACGTTCGATGGTCTTCCCAGCGGCCCTTGTCCGAGCGAAAGATGGCCTCGCGCACGTCGCTGCTGTTCATGCCACCGGTGTTGGGTACGTCGACGGACGCCCACGTGGGGAACAGCTTCAGGTAGTACGAGGAGTGATCCTTGGCATGGCCGATCAAGCCGATACGCGGCTCGCGGTGGGGTTGGGCGTGGTGGGCGGTGACCAGGCCGTTCACACACTGCTGCACGTTGGCGATCCACAGGTCGTCGTTGTACATAGCGTCCATGATCGGTGCGATATGGACGCGGGCGTTGTCGTGCTCATCGAGGCTCGCGCGGATCATCCGCTCGCGCTCCGCGAAGGACCAGGGATTGCGGATGCACGCGGGGCGGTGCGCCGATCCCACCAGCACGATGACGTGGCGCGCCTGGCGCAGGGCGGTGTGCACCACCTGCTGGTGACCGTTGTGGAACGGCTGGAAGCGCCCGATGAAGACGAGAAAATCGAAGGTTGGCGTAGTCGTCACAGTAAGCTCCTTACTGCAGGCGGTATGGGTCTGTCCCCTGGCGCAGTAGTGTATATAGTACACTACTACCGAACGATGTCCACCCTCGAGGAGTTGTGGCCCTGGCGACTTACGACTACCCCCGTCCCGCAGTGACCGTCGATCTCGTGGCCTTTCGCGTCGCCGACGGGCAGCTGGAGCTGCAACTCATCCGGCGTTCGGAGGCCCCTTACCGCGACGCCTGGGCGCTGCCCGGTGCCTTCGTCCACGAGCGCGAACCCCTGAGGGCAACGGCCGCTCGCGTGCTCAGCGCCAAGTCCGCCCTGGCGGGCATACACCTCGAGCAGCTGGCCACCTTCGGCGACGACCCGAAGCGCGACCCGCGCGGCCACATCATCAGCGTGGCCTACCTGGCAATTCTCAATGAGCGTGCAAGCGACCAGGGCCGGGGCGAGTGGTTCGCGCCTGATGCCCTGCCGAAGCTTGCCTTCGACCACCGGCAGATCATCGACACGGCGGTGGAGCGACTGCGCAACGAGATCCGCCACACGCGGATCAGCCTCGCCTTCATGCCGGCCACCTTCACCATGACGGCGTTGCAGAACACCTGGGAGGCGGTGCTGGGGGAACCCCTGGACAAGCGTAACTTTCGCAAGTCGATGCGCCAGCACGACTGGCTGGTCGACACGGGAAAGAAATCGACCGGGGGCGCGCACCCGCCCGCCGCGCTGTACCGGGTGCGTGCGTGATCTGGAGCTGAGTCAACGACGCGCTCTGCGGCGCGCGTCACTCAACCGTTTCGATAGGTGTACGCGTAGCCGTTGATCGCCGGCGCGCCGCCCAGGTGCGCGTACAGGATCTTCGAGCCCGCCGGGAAGAACCCTTTGCGCACCAGATCGATCATCCCCTGCATCGACTTACCCTCGTACACGGGGTCGGTGATCATCGCCTCGGTACGCGCCGCCAGGCGCATCGCCTCGTTGGTCTCTTGGCTCGGCACGCCGTAGGCGGGGTAGGCGTAGTCGGGGTTGATGTGGACGTCGTCCTCGGTGATCTCCTTGCCGAGGGCGATGAGCTCGGCCGTGTCGCGGGCGATCTGCGTCACCTGGGCGCGGGTCTGCTCCAGGGTGCCCGAGGCGTCGATGCCGATGACGCGCTCGGCGCGATCGTCGGCCTTGAAGCCCACGATCATGCCCGCCTGAGTGGAGCCGGTGACGACGCAGACGATGATGTAGTCGAAGCGCAAGCCAAGGGTCTGCTCCTGCTCGCGCACTTCCTCGGCGAAGCCCACGAAGCCCAGGCCGCCGAACTTGTGTACGGAGGCACCGGCTGGAATCCCGTAGGGCTTTCCGCCCTCGGCGCGCACCTCCTCCATGGCCGTCTCCCAGCTGCGGCGGATGCCGATGTCGAAGCCGTCGTCGACGAGGCGCGAGTCCGCCCCCATGAGGCGCGTGAGCAGGATGTTGCCCACCCGGTCGTACACGGCGTCCTCGTGCGGTACCCACGCTTCCTGCACCACGCGACACTTCATGCCGATCTTGGCCGCCGTGGCGGCGACCAGGCGCGTGTGGTTGGACTGCACGCCGCCGATGGAGACCAAGGTGTCGGCGCCACTCGCGATGGCATCGGGCACGATGTACTCGAGCTTGCGCAGCTTGTTGCCGCCGAGGGCTAGCCCTGAGTTGCAGTCCTCGCGCTTGGCGTAGATTTCCACCTGGCCGCCGAGGGCCTCGGACAATCGAGGCAACGCTTCGATGGGCGTGGGGCCGAAGGTGAGGGGGTAGCGGTCGAAGTTGTCCAGTAGGCCCATCCGGCGCTCCTTGGCGTGTAGGTGG
Source organism: Pseudomonadota bacterium (assembly GCA_039815145.1). Classification (NCBI taxonomy): domain Bacteria; kingdom Pseudomonadati; phylum Pseudomonadota; species Pseudomonadota bacterium. The sequence goes on along the minus strand of JBCBZW010000074.1, from coordinate 16,243 downwards.
CAGGGATCAGGCGTGACGCTCGCCGCCCCGGTGGTATCGTAGCTTGCCCCTGGTGCCGCGCGCAGGCGCGCCGAACGCAGCCCGCCGCGGCGACCAGCACCATTCGATTCAACGCAAGGAATTCACGCCGTTGAGCACGCCAAGTATCCACCACGCCGGGCTGATCGCCGTCGCCAGCGGTGCGCTGCTGCTGATGGCGATCGCGTTGGCCGGGGAGGCCCCCATGCCCGAAGGACGACAACTGACCGAGGACGGTCGCCTCATCCCCCTCGACGACCAGACCCGCAAGATCGCCGACCTCGCGCGCAGCACGCTGGCCACGGAGCTGAGCGTGGACCCGGCCTCGATCGAGGTGGACACGGTGCAGGCCATGCAGTGGAGCGACACGAGCCTCGGCTGCCCCCAGCCAGGCTTCGGCTACGGCCAGGTGATCACGCCGGGCTACCGCGTAGCCCTGCGCGTGGACGGGGCGGAGCACTTCGTGCACACCAACACCACCACGCGGGGCGTGGTGTGCGAGCAGAAGACGCCGCCACCGCCCCGAGGCAGTGCGAACGACTGAGCGCCAGGGAGGCGACATGCCCAAGATCGATATCGAGCAGGTGCCCGCAAGCGTCGGCACCACCTACCCGACGCCCTACGACGTGCCCTGCCTCCAGCGCCACAAGCGCCATCTCTCCAACGCGGCGGGGCTCACGCAGTTCGGCGTGGTGCTGGTGACGCTGCCCCCGGGCGCCTGGTCTGCCCAGCGCCATTGGCACACGCACGAGGATGAGTTCGTGTGGGTGTTGAGCGGAGAACTCGTGCTGTCCACCGAGGATGGTCGCGAAACCCTGCGTGCCGGCGACTGTGCGGGCTTCAAGGGCGGCGTGGCGAACGGTCACCACCTGGTGAACGAGAGCGATAGCGACGCCCAGTTTCTCGTGGTGGGCTCACGCATGGATGAGGATGGGGCCGAATACCCGGACGCCGATCTGCGCGCCCTGCCCGGACGCTACAGCGGCGGTGGTGGTTACTCCACCAAGGCGGGCGAGCGCCTGAAGTAGGGGTGAGCGCAGCCTAGGCGTCGAGGAGCAGATCGAAGCCGCCGAAGATCATGCGGCGGCCGTCGTAGGGCAGCTCCAGGGCTGCCATCTCGGGATCCTCACCTACCTTCTCCCACGCCGCGTCGCGAACGGCCTTCGACGGCCACTCGATCCAGGAGAACACCACGGTTTCGTCGGCCTCGCGCATCACGGCCGAACAGAGCGAGTTGACCTTTCCTTCGGGCACGTCGTCGCCCCAGGTGTTCACCACGCGCGAGGCGCCTCGCACTGCGACACGCCGGGGGGCGGCTTCGATCACGATACGCCTGCGAGCCACCCACGTCTCGCCGGGAGCAAACGCCAGCGCCTCGGACTCCTGAGTGGACGAAGCCGTCGAAACGCTCAGGAGAGACCTATGAAGCAAGCTATGTTGATCACCGTCGCGCTGTTCGTCGCGCCCTCGCTGGCCCAAGCCGATTGCCCGCAAGGCGGGTCGACCGTCTCAGAGGGGCAGGGCCGTACGCCCGCCGTGGCCGAAGCCGAATGCACGGGCGGCTTGCAGGCGAACGCCAGCGCCACCTGCGGGAGTTGCACCGTGCTGTGGATCAGTCAGCAGATCGATCACTTCCGCGGCTTCGGCGGCGGCTACAAGATGGAGTGCTCGGGCACCTTCGCCTGCGAGTCGCAGGGCCACCAAGCGCCGACGCCACTGCTTCAGCCTTAGGATCAGGTCACGCGGCCCCGGCGAACCTCGCTACGCGCAGGCCCCCACGTCGATGACCAGTTTTCCGACGTGCCGCTTGGCAGCGAACGCCGTCTGGGCGGCCGCGATCTCCTCCAGGGGGAACACTTCGGCGACAAGCGGGGCGATGCGTCCCGCTTCTATCTGTGCGACGAGCGAGGCGAACACTCCCTCGCTCAGGACGGTGCAGCCGAAGAGCTGGAGGTCCTTCAGGTAGACCGTTCTGAGGTCTAGCTCAACATGAGGCCCGGCGATCGCCCCTGCTACCGCATACCGGCCGAAGGGCCTTAGCACGTCCAGGAGCGCGGGCCAGCGCGGGCCACCGACCAAGTCGATAATCACATCTGCCGAGTCTTTGGCGAGCACTTCCGTCAGGTTCGCGTCGCGAGGGATGACGCGATCTGCGCCAAGGCGTGTTAGCCCCTGGGACTTGTCGGGAGCTGCCACCGCCATCACGCGCGCCCCCCTCGCCTTGGCGATCTGCACGGCAGCCGATCCGACGCCCCCGGACGCGCCGGTGATCAGCACGGCATCGTCCTCGCCAACGGCTGTTCGATGCAGCATGTTCAGTGCCGTCGAGTAGGAACACGGGAAGGAGGCCAGCTCGACGCTGCTCAGCGCGCTATCGATGGGGTATGCATGGCGGGCGGCCACGGTGGTGTACTGCGCAAAGCCGCCGTCGCACTCAGAGCCGCAGTACCAGGGACGCAGGAGTTCCTCGCCATGCGCTTCGCGCAGGCACGGTTCGACAAGCACCCGCCTTCGCAGCAGTGATGGATCGACATCGCTGCCGATCGCGACGATCTCGCCACACACGTCTGCGCCCTGGATGCGCGGGAACGCGATCGAATCGCCGGACCAGCTGGCATCGTCGGCGCAGTCCCCGCCCTTCGAGTACCAGCCGAGGCGCGTGTTCAGGTCCGTGTTGTTGACGCCGGCTGCGGCGACTCGAATCAGCACGTCCCGTGCGCCCGGCACGGGCACCGGGACATCCTCGCGATAGACGAGCTGGTCGAGACCGCCGTGGCCGACGAGCTGGACCGCTTTCATCCGTGCGTCGTGGTCGCTCAAGGGCGTCAAATGCCAGAAAGCGGTGGGGGCAGGAGGCGCAGTCCCGGTTGCCACTGCTCCTCGGCGCGATGTTCGATAGTCCAGCCGGCCGGATGCTCATCCGTGCGGCGCATGCGGTAAGCGAGATCGTTGGGGGAGCTGATGCGCAGGGTGATGTCCCGATCGAGGGCCAGGAACTGGGCGAGGATCGGCCGCACGATGGTGCCGTGAGAGACCACCAGGAGGCTCGTCGCCGGGTGCTCCTTCAGTCGTTGCACCAGCGGCGCGGTTCGCGCGAACAGCTGGTCGTAGTCCTCGCCGCCGGGCGGCAGCCAGGCCCAGGGATCCGAGTTCTTTTGCGCGGCCAGCTCCGGAGCCTTGTCGGCGATCTCCTTCAGGCTCCAGCCCTCGTACTCCCCCATGCAGCGCTCGGCCAGAGCCTCGTCGAAGGTCACGGGGAGTCCGAGGTCCTCGGTGGCTAGGGCCACGGTGGCTTGCACACGGCCCAGCGGGCTTGCGATCACCGCCTCCGGCGGGTCGGCCTGCAGCCACCGGCGGTGCGCTTGTGCTTGCGTACGTCCGAGCGGCGTGAGCGGCGAGTCGCCACGCCCCTGCAGACGGCGTTGCACGTTCCACTCGGTTTGCCCGTGGCGGACGAAGTAGATGGTGTCGCTCAACTCGGTGATGTCCTTCGGAGAGTCAGTCGCCCGTCCCGCGCGATCGCTCGAGGCTGGGGCGTGTTCCGTTCCAGGTGTTGACCCACCAGTTCGTCCGCGCGGCGTCGGGCGTTTTCCCGGCGGCGTTCGCCGTCCCATCCCGAGTAGGCCACCATGCCCGCGAGCCACACGGTGAGCACGACGAACAGCGGCCACCAGCGCCGCTTGCGCAGGCCGAGGAAAAGCGAATACAGGAACAACACGGTGACCCCCACGGAGAACACCGTGCCCAGCACCAGTAGCCACCAGTAGTCCTGTTCCACACCGCTCTCCCTGGCCAACGCGGTGTGCGATGATCGCACGGCGGCAAGTGAAATCGCGAGATGTGGGTGCGGGAGATGCTTGAGGACGTTCAGGGAACGAGCGCTGCCAAGGTGCGGGTGCTGCTGGCCGGCGCAAGCGGCTACATCGGCGCCCGCGTTGCCAAGACCTTGAGCGCGGACGGCCACGAGGTGCTCGCGCTTTTTCGGGACACCTCAGCGCCCGCGCGCGTCGCGCCGGGTGTCACCGTCTGCCAGGCAGACCCCCTCGACCCGCAAGCGTTGCAGACGGCCCTGGCCGGCCAGCGGGTAGATGCCGTGATCTCCTGCATCGCCTCGCGCAACGGGGCCCCCAAAGACGCCTGGGCCGTGGACCACGACGCCAACGTCAACCTGCTCACCGCAGCCAAGGCCGCCGGCGCCCAGCACTTCGTCCTGCTCTCCGCCATCTGTGTGCAAAAGCCGCGCTTGGCCTTCCAACACGCCAAGCTCGCCTTCGAGGCGACCCTGCGCGAGAGCGGCATGCGTTACTCCATCGTGCGGCCGACCGCCTACTTCAAGTCCCTCGCCGGGCAGGTCGCGCGGGTGCAGGCCGGCAAGCCGTTCCTGGTGTTTGGACATGGCACCGAAACGTCCTGTAAGCCCATCGGTGAGCAAGACCTCGCACGCTATCTGGTCGATTGCCTGACGCTGCCCGAGCGCGCGAATCGCGTGTTGCCCATCGGCGGACCGGGGCCGGCGATCACGCCCCGCGAGCAGGGCGCTCTGCTGTGCGAACTTGCAGGGCAGCCCGTGCAGGTTCGCAGCGTGTCGCCGAAGTTGTTCGATGCGGTGCTCGCCGTGCTCGGCCCCCTGTCGCGGGTGATCCCGCCGCTGGCGGCGAAGGCCGAGTTCGCGCGTATCGGCCGCTACTACGCCACCGAGTCCATGCTCCATTGGGACGCCGCGCGCGAGGTCTACGATGCCGAGCAGACCCCCAGTACGGGGGCGCAGACCCTGCGCGACTTCTACACCCGGGTGCTCACCGAGGGCCTCGAGGATCAGGCCCTGGGCGAGCACAAGCTCTTTTAAGGCTGCGGTCGAGCCCGTACCATGGCCCGGCCCATGAGCGATGACCTCCGTATCAGCTACCGCTTTCGCCTGCCTCGCCAAGAGAAAGCGGCGGAGGTGGTGTTGCAGTTCGAACCCGAGCACTTCGAGATGCGCCTGCCGCCGAGCGACACGCCGCCGGCCCCCTGGACCGATCTCACCTTCAACCAATGCCCCAACTGCCCCCTCGCCGCCGATGAGGTGAGCGCTTGCCCCGCGGCCGCGCGCCTGGCCAGCATCGTGCCCCAGTTCGAGCAGGTGGTGTCCTACGACGAGCTCTTCGTGGAGGTGGAGACGCCCGAGCGCCGGGTGGTGGCGACCACGTCCGTGCAACAGGCCCTAAGCTCCCTCATCGGCTTGGTGATGGCCTCGAGCGGCTGCCCGCGTACGCGCTTCTTCCGCCTCATGGCGCGCTTTCATCTGCCCCTGGCGACAGAAGAGGAGACGACCTTTCGCGTGCTCGGCACCTACGCCCTGCAAGCGGTGGTCGCCGGCGAGGGCGCGGAGGCAGCTCCCCTCGACGTGGCCGGGCTGTTCGAGCTGTACCGTGAGCTGCGCGTGGTGAACCAGGCCATGACCCGCCGCTTGTCCGCCGCCGTGAAGGCGGACTCCACGCTCAACGCCGTGGTCATTCTCGACATCTTCGCCATGGCCGTGCCCGCGGCCATCGAGGACGCCTTCGGCCCCTTGCGCTCCCTGCTGTAGGTCGCGAGCGCACCTTCCGTCGCGGTACTCGGCGCGCTCGGCCGTGCGCAGGTGGATCTGCGCGACCCGTTCCTCCAACTTTTTCGCCGTCTGTCAGCGCCCATTGGTGTCTGGCTCCCTGGCGCGGTCGCGCCACTACCGGGTGAACGCAATGACCCTCGAGGATGCTTCGCGCTGGCTCTCGGACTGGCGCTTCCTGGCGCTGGCCGGGGGGCTCGCGTGCATCGGGCTGCTCCTGTGGCGAGGCCGAGCTCGCCGCGGGGAGCGCGCCACCGAAGAGGGCGCAGGTGCCTACAACTCAACGGATCGGTTCTTCCACGAATTCGCCTTCTCGGGGCCGGCGATGCTCCGCGGCCTCGCCCGCGTCGACGACACCCTCCACGGCAGCGCGATCGAGGCCATGCCGCCACCGCGCCCCGTGTTCATTACCTCCCTGGCGCGCGCGGGCACTACGGCCCTGCTGAACGCCTTCGACGCCATCCCCAGTACGGCGATGCACCGCTACCGCCACATGCCCTTCCTCGCAGCGCCGATGCTGTGGCGGCAGATGAACGCCTATGGAAATCGCCAGGTGGCACGCCGCGAGCGGGCCCACGGCGACGGTCTGGAGATCGACCTCGACACGCCCGAGGCCTTCGACGAAGTGTTCTGGCAACTCCACTGGCCCCACCACTACGACGAGGCGGGCATTCGCCTGTGGGGTGAAGGCGACTTCAACGAGGAGGCGAGCGCTTTCTTCGATCGTCACCTGCGCAAGATCGCGCTGATCGACGGCGGGGGCGATCGCACAGCCCGCTACTGCTCCAAGAACAACGCCAACATCGCCCGCCTCGCCCTGCTGCCGCGTATGTTCCCCGAGGGCGAGATCATCGTGCCCCTGCGCCGGCCGGGGCCCCACGCCGCTTCCCTCCATCGCCAGCATCGCAACTTCCTCGAACAGCACCGACACGATGCGTTCACCAAGCGGTACATGCGCGATATCGGGCACCTCGAGTTCGGCGAGTTGCATCGCCCCCTGCGCTTCCCGGGCATGGACGCCGGCGTGCCGCACGGGCCGGACCACGCCGACTATTGGCTGCACTACTGGATCGCCACCTTCAGCGCCGTGCGCGAGCATGCAACGCGCTGCCACTTCGTGTTGCAGGACGACCTGCGAGCGGCGCCTGAGTCGACGATGGGTGCCTTGTGTGAGGCGATTGCGTTGCCGCTCGCCGGCACGGCCGTGCGCCAGTACTTTCGCGACACCCCGGATGCGGAGCCCGTCGATCCCTTCGACCCCGCCCTCAAGGCTCAGGCCGACGCACTCTACGAGCAACTCGCGTCCTTCAGCATTTTGAAGAGCGCCTAGGGCGAGCGCTGGCAGGCGGCCATCGGTGATCCGACGGCGCCGATAGTTCGCCATGGGCACTTAACGCGAGCGTTATTCGAGCGGCGACCCTTCGAGGCGAAGCCCTGGGGCGTTCGTATCTCCGGGACCTGCGCGGTTTGTGGTTATGCGTTTGTCACGGCGCTGGTTTACTGTGGCGACAGTTCAATCGCACGGATGCTAAGCACCATGGGTCGCGTCGCCTCATCAGGTGGCCCGCTAGCCGCGGCTGCCACAGGAAAGAACCTATTTCACCTCAGTGCGTTAGGGATACTCGCGCTGGCACCTTGGGGCGGCGCTAACGCCGCCACCCCAGCGCCGTCCACCCAAGCGTGGCAAGCGCCTGCGGCTCAGGCGCCGTCGCGGATTCGTCCCGAGACCCTCGCCGCCGCCTTTGCCCTCGCCGCCGAGTGCGGCGATGCACTCCTCGACGAGGGGGAAGCCTGCGACGACGGCAACCGCGTGGACGGCGACGGCTGCTCGTCCTTCTGCGAGGTGGAGGAGGGCTTCACCTGTACCCTACCGGGCGACCCGCAGCCCCTCGACGCCGTGCTCGATGGCAGCGTGGAGCTCGACGACTCGCCCTGGACCTTCGGCTCTGAGCGCTTCGGCAGCTCGCGCTGCAGCCTGGACACCTGCGGCTACACCTTCGGCACCGGCGCGGCGAGCGGCGAGCACTGGATCTGGCTCGGCGGCGCCGGCGGCGGACCGGATCTCACCTTCGCCGAGCAGTCCGTGGTGATCCCGCCCGAGGCCAGCGAACTCACCTTCGCCTTCGAGGCCATCCGCTGCGACAGCGACCAGGACGTGGTGCGCGTCACCCTCGACGGGCAGGAACTGTTCAGCGTGGACGGCGGATCACCCCTGTGCGGCACCTTCGGCTACTCCGCCCAGGCCGTCGACATCAGCGCCTTCGCGGATGGCGCCGCCCATCTGCTGCGCTTCGAAGCGAACACCGTGGCCCTCAACACGATGGCCTCGACGTTCTTCGTCGACGACGTCGCCATCACCTCCGGCAGCGGCGAGCCCGTGCCCAGCCAATGCTCGCCCACGCCCGCGGAGTGCTTGAACGAGTCCTTCACCGGTCTCGGTGGGGATCTGGCGGCGGCGGGTTGGAGCACCTTCTCGAGCGTCGGCGCCAACGAGTTGGCCTGGCAAGCCAGCGACAGCGCCGCGTGCGGCGGCAACGGCTGGACCGGTGGCAACGTCACGGGCGGCGAGGGCGATGCGGCCTGCGTCGATGCCAACCAGGGGCGCGTCAGCAACGTGAGCAGCTGGCTGTGCTCCCCGGCCATCAACCTGCGCACGGCCACCGCGCCGACCCTCGAGTTCCGCGTGAACGCGCAGGGGACTCCGCCCAGGAAGTCGGAGCTGTTCGGTGTGTACGCGGGCAATGTCGCGCCGAGCCCCGAGACCATCGACGGCTACGCGCAGGCGCTCTCGGAGGAGCTGAACATAGGGGCCTTCTCGGCCCTCCCGGGCGCGGTGCGTACCGTGGATCTCACGCCATTGGCCGGTGTGCGCACCGCCTACGTCTGCTTGCGCTTCGCCGGTGACGACGAGTGGTACGCCCAGGTGGACGACGTTCGCGTCAGCGCCGTGGGCTGCGGCGCGGAGGAGAGCGACCTGGACAACGACGGGTTGGTCAACTCCCTCGATAACTGCATCACCGTGCCGAACGGCCCCGACAGGCCCGACGCGGGCGGTCAGGTGCAGTTCGATGCCGATTCCGACGGCTTTGGCAACGCCTGCGACGCCGACTTCGACAACGACTGCTTCGTCGGCGAGGTGGACCTGAACCTGATGATCGCCGGCTTCATGACCACCACGCCCCTGCTCGATCTCGATGGCAGTGGCTTGGTGGACGGTCGCGACATCTCTCGCCTGCTACGCCAAGCGGGCCGCCCACCCGGGCCCAGTGGCCTGGCGACGTGCACCCGCGCCGCCGCTGGCGGTGCGCCCATTCTCATGCGCAAGGCGGAGGACTAGATCATGGAACGCAACCTGACCACCGCCAACGCGCGCGTGCTGGCCGCCTGCCTGCTCAGCCTGGCAGCCACTGCAGCCTTCGCCCAAACCGCTCCCGAGCCGCTGTTCACCTTCGGCGGCTCCGTGGAGGACGATCCCCTGCTGTTCGGTTTCCCCACGGGCATCGCCGTGGACGATGAGACCGGCGACATCTACGTGGTGGACCGCAACTTCGAGCGCGCCCGGCGCTACGACGAGAACGGCAACTTCATCCTCGAGTTCCCCTGTAAGGGCTGCTTAGGGGTGGAGGTGAATCCGGTCACGCGCCGCGTGTACGTGGGCCGAGTGGACTTTGAGACCGTCGAAGAGTGGACCACCGAGGGCGAGTTCGTGCGCAGCTGGGGCAGCGCCGGCACGGGCGATGGGGAGTTCAACGACCCGCGCAACCTCGCCATCGACCCCGAGACCAACGACATCTACGTGTTCGACGCCAAGAACGCCCGCATCCAGGTGTTCGACCAGAACGCCAACTACCTGCGCCAGTTCGGCGAGCAGGGCGATGACCCCGGCCAGTTCCGCGGCGGCAGCGGCCCCTACTCGATCGCCTTCGATCCCTTTAGTCGCACGATCGTGGCCACGGATCCCCAGGTGAACCAGATCCATCGCTTCGACCTCGAGGGCAATGTGGTCGGCTTCTGGGACGTCACGCGCTCCTTCGGCCGCGGCGAGACGCGCTGGATACGCGACGTGGAGATCGACATCAACGGCGACGTCATGATCGCCGACTCGGACAACGAGCGCATCCAGTCCTTCACCTCGGAAGGCGAGGTCTCCGCGCTCTTCCGCGGCCCCCACGACACGGTGGTCGGGTCGTTCCACCCGCGCTCCGTGGCGGTGAACCGCGTGACGGGCAAGCGCTACGTCATGGCCGCCTACGCCCACCGCGTGGACGTATTCTCGGCCGACAACGAGTACGAGTTCTCCTTCGGCGGTCGCGAGGACTTCGGGCTCACGCTCAGCACCCCAGGGTTCCTCGCCGTGCTGCCTGGCAGCGGCGATCTGGTGGTGGTGGATGAGAAGAACTTCCTCATGAAGCGCTTCACCGGCGATGGGGAATTCGTCTCCCAATGGGGCACGTCCTCACGCATCGCGGCGACCCACGATCGGGCCAACCAGCCGATCATGCCCTTCGACGCCAGCGCCATCGCCGTGGACGTGGAGGGCAACCTCTACCACGCGAGTTCCTTCACCTTCTACAGCGACGTCGGCCGCAAGTTCGTGCAGAAGATGAACCCGGACACGGGCACGCTGGTGGACACCTGGTTCGAACCCGACGACGGCAACAACGACCGCACGGGCGTGGCCGTGGACGATGTGAACGGCCGCGTGTTCATCTCGGAGCCGCGGGTGACGCGCGTGGGCGTTTACGATCCCGAAGGAAACCTGCTCGATTCGATCGCCATCGAGGGCGCTACCGGCCTGGCCTACGGGGAGGATGGGCTCTACGTGGCGAGCCGTGATTGCCAGTGCATTCGGCGCTACACGCCTGAGCTCGAGTTCGACCTGGAGATCGGCGGGCCCGGGGACGAGCCGGGGCAGTTCGCCTTCGAGGAGTTGAGTCAGATCGCCCTCGATCCGGAAGGGGTGTTGTACGTGGCGGATTCGGCCAACGACCGGCTGCAGGGCTTCGATCGAGACGGCACGTTCCTGTGGGCCTACGGCGAGCGCGGCGGCAACTTCGGCCAGTTCAGGACGCCGCGGGGGATTGCGGTGAGTCCGGCGGCGGATCGGCTGTACGTGACAGATGCGGGGAATGAGCGGATCTATGCGTTCGCCTTGGGGCGGCGTGGAGGGCTTTGAACTCAATGCCGATCGGTTGGGCGTGACCCAGGCTCCGTGCGGCCTCTTTGAGCGCGGGTGAGGATTGCGCCCGTTGGTCGGTCTAGGTCGCTCTGGTCTCTGATTCAAGACGACCGGAGTGGGGGCCACTTTCGATTGACTAACTCCGTGGGATAGCCGGAAACGTGGGATCGTCTTTGGCGGCCCCGCCATTTCTCCGCAAACCTACCAGATAGATTCGTGAGCTAACGCAATAGATCACTCTAGGGTGGATGAACCTCGGTTCATTGCTCACGGATGTGATCCCCATGCCCCTCACTTGCCTCGCTCGTCTCAGGTACGCACTGCTCGCCTGGGCCCTGATCCCCGTCCTCGTTCACGCGGAAGAACTCGTCGGCTCCGTCGGCGGAACGTTCAGCGTCGATCACAGCGGTGTGGCGCACTACGCCATTCCCATCTTCTCCGTTCCTGGCGCCGGTGGCGTTCGTCCGTCTATCGGACTCGCCTACGCGAGCGGTGCGACACGAGGGTGGGCCGGCGAGGGTTGGGGGCTCACGGGATTCTCATCCATCGAGAGGTGCCCGAAGACGCTCGCGCAGGATGAGGAGATCGCCGCGGTGGACTACACCCAGGGCGATCGCTTCTGTCTGGGCGGTGCGCGGCTGGTGCTGGTGTCAGGTGTCTACGGCGCCGCCAACTCGACCTACCGCACGGAGGTGGATCAGTTTCTGCGCATCACGGCGCGCGCCGATGGCGCTCAGGTACCCGCGTACTTCGAGGTGGAGCGTCGCGATGGCAGTCGGGTGACCTACGGTGGTGAGGCAACCACGCGCATCGAAGTCCAGGGAACCGGTGCCGTGGGACCGGTGCGAAGCTGGCTGATCGATACGGTGGAGGACGCCTTCGGTAACCGTATCCAGTACCGCTACACCGAGGACAATGCGTCGGGTGAGGTGTATCCACGCCGCGTCGATTGGGGAGATGAGGTCATCCCCAACGGTGATGCCTCAGAGCTCCGCTACCGACTGCATTTCGTGTGGGGGGATCGGCCGACGTCAGATCGCTGGGTCGCGTACCGTGGTGGCGCGAAGAGCACCATCTCGAAGCGTCTGAGGTCGATTCGCAGCCAGTGGCACAACGGCGCCAGCTACCAGTTCACGCGTATCTACAAGCTCGCCTATGAGGCGATCACGGCAGAGGATTCCGGCCGCAGCCGCCTCGCCTCGGTGCAAGTGTGCAACGATTTCGGGGCGGACTGCATGCCCGTCACGCGCTTTCAGTGGCAGCGCGGTGCAGAGGGTTGGCCGAGTGTCGGTGCGAGTTCCCAAGGGCTCGCCAATCAGGTCGGCACCACGCGCGTCGGCGATATCAACAACGATGGTCGCCAAGATATCTTGATCGCTGGCGATGGCCCCTCGCCGACGTGGAGTGTGATGATCTCCTACGGGAGCGCCTTGATCGAGAACTCCACCTCGATCAGCGCCGTCAACGCCGCGGACTCCTACCTCATCGACTACAACGGCGACGCCGCGATGGATCTCATGGTCCCCGAGGGGACCTGGAAGGTGTATCTGGCCGACGGCAACCTGGGACTCACCCCAGTGCCGATCGATACGGGCATCGCAGCTGAGGGCCTTGCCCTCGGTGTTCGCGTCGCAGACTTCAACGGCGATGGCCTGGACGATTTGTTGTACGGCTTGGATGACGGGCTCTATCTCAGGTATCGAGATCCCGACGCCACGTTCACCGCCGCCGAGTTCATCAGCGGCCAGTTCCTGGTCGACGACACGGCCTCCTACTACACCCATTTGCGCGACGCGAGGTTGATCGATTTCGACGGTGACGGTCGGAACGATCTGATCCTGCGGACCAGCGTGCTGCCGGTGCCTGACGTGCCCACGTGGACCACGCCAGGCGGGTGCCACGACTTCACCGTTGACCTGCATTGGTCTCCGGCCCGCGGCGTGGCGTGGGATGTCGAAGTGCGTGAGCTCGGTGGCGACTGGTCGACGTTGCTTCAGGACCATCCCGACTTCTCGTACACCCACAACGCAGGCCTTGGCACCTTCGATTACCAGGTCCGGGCCAAGAACGAGATCGGCGTGGCCGGCGGCTGGAGCGTGCCGCCCCTCTCCATCTTCACGGAAGCGGACGGGTGCGGAGGCGATGGACCGCCGGTAGCCCCGGGCCCCAAGACGCCGGTGAGCGGTGACTGGACCGTGCTGCGCTACGTCGGTGAACCGAACGGGAGCGCCTTCGAGCCCATGCTCACGCTCAGTGACATCGATAACCCCTTGCCCATCGACCTGAACGGCGATGGGTTGACCGACCTCGCCTACGGACGAGCGGGTGAGTGGCATACGCGTCTGAGCACAGGCACGTCCCTCACGGCGGAGATCAACGCCGACTTCTCGAGCGCCCTGTCCGCCAACGCCTACGTCGCCGATGCGGACCGTGACGGTCGCGAGGACATCGTGTACTACGCTCGCGGCAACAACATGATCAACTTCGTGTCGCTGAGGTCCGATGGCGAGAGCCTCGCCACGCAACACGATGAGTTCAGCGTCGAGGATATCCTCAACTACGACGACCCTGGTCGCATCCGTATCTTCGACGGCAACGGCGACGGCTACCGCGACATCGCCTACTACGACTCGACGTCCTCGCAGTGGACGGTGCACACCCACACCTCCGACCCCGCAGATCTGCTCGTGCGCATCACCGACGGCTTCTCCAAACCCGGCGGCGGGGACGGGAATGAGGTGCTCATCACCTACGAACCGCTGCCTGATGTGCCGGGCTACTTCTCGGACGACGCCAGCTTCCCCTCCGAGCGCAATTACTGCGGACCGATGCGTCTTGTCACCACCGTCACGCGTAACGACGGCATCGGTGGCGACTACACCCAAACCTACTCCTACAGCGGCGGCAAGTTGAGTACGGTGGGCCGTGGGTTCTTGGGTTTTGATTTCCATCAGGTACGCGACACCCGTGATGTGCCCGACGTTTGGGCGGTCTATCGACAGGACTTTCCCTATATCGGACTACCCGTAGAGCAGGGGCTCTCGCAGAAGCTCGGCAGCAAGCGTATCGAGCGGGTACTCACCACGTACGCCAGTGTTCCGCTGGAGCACCCAGGTGGCACGAGCTACATGGTGTGGCGGCGCAAGCAGGAGACCGAACGCTACGAGGTGGGCGGTCCGCGAAACGGATTCCAGGTGACCGATACGGTCGTCGAGATCCAGGAGGCGGACATCAACACCGATCCGAATGGCTTCGGTGAGATTCGCCGAAGCACGATGACCGTCGATCCGGTCTTTGCGGGCGATGAACACACCACGGTCATCGAGACCGCGTTCCAGTCCCAATCGGATGATCCCTGCCTGTTGCCCGACCGCATCGCCATCACGCGCTCGTCGGTAGGGGTTAGCGACACCCGCGTTTCCCAAGCGATGGAGGTGAATTGGGAGACCTGCCAGGTGGTCGAGTTCCACGAGAACGTCGACAACGGACCCGAGGTGCGCAAGACGCGGTTCGAGCGGGATGCCTTTGGCAACGTCGTCCGCCAGGAGGTGTGGGGCGGCGATGGTGGCGAGCAGTCCAACGGCCCTCGCCGCGTCACGGCGATCGAGTACGACGACCACGGTCAGTTTCCTCGCAAGATCATCGATGACCCGTCGGGCGTCTCGCTCGTGCGTGAGATGGAGTGGGACTACGCGCTCGGCGTGTTGAGCAGGTTGCGCAACTACGCCGGACTGTGGACGGAACTTCGCTACGACAGTTTCGGCCGCCAGATCCATGCGATCGCTCCCGATGGCTCCTACGTCAGCACGGTCTACGACTGGTGTGGCGCTGCGAACGGCAACCCTTACGCGTGCCGGGAGTCAGGCGTCGCGTTAACCCGGCAAACGCGCTTCTCTCCAAACTTCCCTACCGGGACCCCGGAAGTGGATGTCCAAATGGTCTCCGACACCTTCGGACGGGTCGTCGGTGAGTACTCGAACCAGGGGGGTGAGCAGACCAAGTACCCAGGCGTCGTCTTCCGCTACGACGCCCGCGGCGATCTCGTGCAGCGTTCCGCGCGCACCGCGCTCAACAACACACCATCGCATTGGTTCGACGCCGAGTACGACCTGATTCGGCGCGTCGTTCGCAGCACCCGACCGGTCGACCAGTACGGCCGCCGCGCCGAGAGTACGGTGCAGTACGAGGAGGATGAGGTGCTCGTCACCGATGGGATCGGCGCTCAGCGACGGATGACGTTGGACGCGCTCGGCCGCATTCGATCGGTCACAGATCCCGATCCTCGCACGGGCCTCCTCTCGACCGCCGGCACGACCTACTACACCTACACTCCCTTCAGCGAACTCGAGTCCATCACGGACCCGCTTGGAAACACCACGCGCTTCTCCTACGACGGTCTCGGTCACAACCGCACGTTGGACGATCCAAACTCAGGCAGCTGGGTGTTCGACTACAACGTCTTCGGCCAAGTGACCCGGCAGGTCTCGCCCAACAACCACAGCGCGAGCTTCACCTACGACGACGCCGGGCGCCTGACCTACCGCGAGCATCCGGACTTCTGGACCCGCTGGCAGTACGACACGGCCGCCGGCGCAGGCGGTGGTCAGATCCATACGATCTCCTACGAACCCACACCAGGCTTGGTGGAGACGGAGACGTACGCCTACGACCCCCTCGGGCGCCAGGTATCGCTGACGAGCGCCGCCATGGGCACGGGCACGTCCTTTACCTACGACGAGTATTCGCGCCTACGGTCGATCACCTACCCATCCGCTGACGGCGAGACCCCGTACTCGGTGACCTACGCCTACGACCCGCGCGGGCGCGTGGAGCGTGTCGACGACAGCCTCGGTGTACGGGTATTCGAGATAGGTGACCGCTGGCCCTTCGACTTCAGCGGCAAACTCGGCAGCTTCTCCTTGGGCAATGGTGTGACCACCACCTTCGACTTCGACGACGTCTCGGGTGTCCAGGTCGTATCCAAGAGCACGGATCGAAACGGCGTCCTGGTCCAGCGGGAACGCGCGAATGTGTGGGACAACAACCTGAATTTGGTTGAGCGAAAAGACACGCAGTACGACGGCAGACGCAACGTCTTCGACGTTGCTGAGTATGACTATCTGGATCGCCTCGTCTCGGTGGCCACAAGGCGCGGAGGTAACGCCCTCGATACGGTCGAGATCGACTACGACGCGATCGGCAATATTCAGCGCAAGTCTGATGTGGGCACCTACGAGTACGAATCTGGCAGCCCTTCGCGACTCAGCGCTGTGGTGAGCGGTCCACGCACCTTGAGTTTCGACTACGACGACAACGGCAATGTGGTCGTGAAGGACGAGGGAGCCAACTCCCCAGTGCGCACAGGCACCAGCTGGACCTCCTTCGATCAGCCTAGTCAGATCACCCGCGATGCAGACGTGACGACGTTCGGCTACAACGCCGATCTCGAGCCACTCCAG